>CALGNW010000063.1 GCA_937958345.1 uncultured Neomegalonema sp.
AAATCCACCGCCGACGGCTATCGCCGCCTGCGCAACACCTTCCGCTTTATGCTCGGCGCGCTCGACGGGTTCACCGAGGCCGAACGCCTGCCCGTCGATCAAATGCCAGAGCTGGAGCGCAGCATCCTGCACCGCCTGTCCGAACTCGATGGACTGGTTCGCAAGGGTTACGCGGATTTTGAATATCAAAAGCTGTTCAAAACCGTGTTCGAGTTCGCGACCGTGGACCTGTCGGCATACTATTTCGATATCCGCAAAGACGCGCTCTACTGCGATGCGTCCGACAGCATCCGCCGCCGCGCCTGCCGCACCGTCCTCGATATCCTGTTCGAGCGCCTGACAATCTGGCTCGCGCCGATGCTGTGCTTCACGATGGAGGAAATCTGGCTGAACCGCTTCCCCTCCGAGACAGACTCGGTGCACCTCCACACGATTCCGGACACGCCCGCCGATTGGCAAGACGCAGACCTCGCCGCGAAATGGGCAGCGATCCGCAAGGTCCGCCGCGTCGTCAACGGGGCCATCGAACCGCACCGGACAGCGAAGGAAATCGGCTCATCGCTCGAGGCCGCACCGACGGTCTACATCGCCGACCCCGCCATGCGCGAGGCCGCGCAGTCCGTCGATCTGGCGGATATGTGCATCACCTCAGCCATCACCATCAGCGCCGAAGCCGCCCCGGCGGATGCCTTCACGCTGGACGATATCGAGGGCGTTGCGGTCGTCTTCGCCAAGGCGGATGGCGGGAAATGTGCGCGATGCTGGAAAATCCTACCGGATGTCGGAACCCACAAGCACGATTCTGTCTGCTTGCGTTGTGATCAGGTCGTCTGATTCAACCTTTCAGACGCTATATTTCAGAATAATCGGGGGCGGTGCGCAAAACCGCGCCCCCGTTTACCCTGAACAAATCATAGGCCGCACGCGCTTCGCTTGCCTAGAAAATCCCATTTTTACACAGTAAAGTTTTGTGTATTCTTAAGCGCGGAAACAACTTCCGCGTCAATTCGGGAGAGAATACGCCAAAATCTTAATTTTATTTCCCAATCCGTACCATTTCGTGCCACACTCACGTGAACAGTGGAGACCTCAGAGTCACCCGTTTGTGAGAAAGAGGGATACAGGAATGGACGTTTCAATGTTTGGTAAAAAAGCTGCGCTTGCTGCGCTTATGACCGTCGGCCCGATGGCAGTAATGGCGGGCACCACGTCCGCCTCCGCAAATTGTGGTGCGGTTTACTCAACCTGCTGCGCAAACTGCGGTACGACCAGCACGTCGAACCACGTGGTTCAGCCTGCGACGACGCGCACGGTCGCCAAGACAGTATACGAGCAAGTGCCCGTAACCACGCACAAGCAGGTTCAGCGCACCGTGACCGAGCAGGTTCCGGTGACCAAAACCGAACAGGTTGCCCGTCAGGTCGCCCGTCAGGTTCCTTTCACCACGACCGAACAGGTCGCTCGCACGGTGAACAAGCAAGTCACCGAAACGGTAATGGACACGGTTGAAGAGACCTACTTCGAAACCGTTCCGGTAACGGTTTACAAAAAGGTCGAGCGCACCCGCACCAAGCAGGTTCCGCGCACGGTCACCAGAACCGTCCCAGAGACTGTTTATGAAACCGTGGAAAAAACCGCGTACCGCACCGAAATGGAAACGGTTTACGACAACGTTGAAAAAACGGTCATGGAATCGCGTCAGCGCACGGTAACCGAGTCGGTTCCGACGACGACGTACCAGACCCGCGCCAAAACGGTATACGAGCAGCAGGCTGTTCCTGCCGTTACGCGCACGATCATCAACGTTACGCCGGCACCGGTCTATCAGGCTCCGCAGGTCGTTCAGGCTCCTGCTGCGCCCGCACCGATCTACCGTCCTGCTTATTTCCCGAGCTTTTATGGCGGCGGGTTCTTCGGACGCGGTTACTTCGGCGGCAGCCGCCGTGTGACGAACAACGTCACGATCAACCGCACCATCAACCGGACGGTTGCGGCACCAATGCCCGCTCCGATGCCAATGGCCCCGATGATGGGCGGCGGCGCGCACGACTAAGGTCGGCCAAGACCTACCGGACCTTCGACAAACGGCCCTGCTCACGCGGGGCCGTTTTCATTCAGGGCAAGCGTTTTTCCGTTATTTGCCCGCCGCCGCGCAGGCCGCCTCGAACGATATCCGCGCATTGCGCCATGGGATCCCGTCGGGATAGGCGCGCAGGGTCGGCAGCAGTTGCGCGGCGAAATCCTCCGACGCTTCTTTCGGCAACAACGACGGCAAATTATCAATCGCCGTCACAAACTTGCCCCCGGCAACCTCAACGAACGGCATCGTCCAGGGCGTCGGCGCGTCGTAAACCGGCAAAGGATTAAACTCTGAAAACGGATCGCAGGCGACGTCCGAAATCATGCTCAGGCGTGCACCGGCCAAATCCTCGGGCCGCACCAGCATCAATCCCCGCCCGGTCATCAACACACAGTTCACAAGAATATCGTGGTTCAGCAATCCGCCGCGATCCAACTCTGCGGTCTCCGCCTTGTCCCATCGGGTCGGCGCAATTCCGACGGATGCAAGCATATCATACGCGCCCTGCCCCGACCGGCCCAACGCACCGACAATCACGGCACGGGGCAGCGGATCGGTGGCGAGCGCGGCGATCTCTTTGACAAATATGTCTCGGCTTTCGGCGGACTTTACGCCCTTAAAAGGACCATCGACGCCTTTACGCTTTGCCAGCCATCCCCAAAGGCCAATCGCCGCGCCCAGCCATCCGGCCCAGTACCCGAACGCCGCAACCCGCTGGCCGCTGGCATCCGTCAGATACTCAAGATCGTACAGCGACCCGCCGCCATGGGAAAACCGCGCAAGTTCGTGGCGCCATCCCTGCTGTTCTTTGAACAGATGTGCAAAATGCGCGAACCGGCCTTTCAGGATGACCGGCGAACCGGGCAGTTCCTTTACCCCGAGGATCAGCGCATCGCGCGGCGCATCGGGCCACGCCTCGGACGCGGCCAGTGCGCAGCCCGCCGACTTATAGGCATCGTTGGGGAAAACCCGTTTGGCGCTGCGCTCGACCGTCACCGTTGCGCCTGCCGCAATCAGCGACGCCGCACCCGCAGGCGTCAGCGGCGCGCGGCGCTCGGTTTCGCGCGCTTCATCCCGCATCCAAATATGCATCATGCCGCTCCGGGGTAACAAACACTGTCAGGCAGGGCTTCATCCGGCAGGGCGACGCGCTCATTCACGACAGGCGCGGCCCCGCTGGCAACCAACCGCAAAGCGGTGGGATAGAGTATATGCTCGGCCTTCAACACCCGCGCCGACAGGATATCGGGCGTATCACCCGCCGCGACCGGAACCACCGCCTGCGCGATAATCGGTCCCTCGTCCACAGGCGCACGCACATAATGTACGGTACAGCCGTGCCAGCGCACGCCTTCGGCCAGCGCCCGCGCATGGGTATCCAGACCGGGAAACGACGGCAGCAAAGACGGATGAATGTTGATCAGCTTATCGCGCCATTTCTCGACAAACCACGACGTCAGAACACGCATGTATCCGGCGTTACAGACCAGCTCGACCCCCGCACCGGTCAGGGCGGCATCAATCAGGCGCTCATGCGCCTCGCGGTCCATGCCCTTGTGGGAAATCCCCGCCGTGGCGATTCCCTGCGCCGCCGCCCATTCCAAGCCTGCCGCCGCCGGATCGTTCGAGATCACCAGCACGACCTCCGCCGGAAAGTCCGCCTCGGCACAGGCCGCGACCAGCGCCTGCATGTTAGAGCCGCGCCCCGAAATTTGAATGCCGATCTTCAACGGTAAACCACCGCATCCCCCGCGCGGGGGATGATCTCACCGATGCGAGAAACGCTCTCGCCCTCGCCCTCCAGCGCCGCGCGCACGCTTGCCTCCGCGTCCGCTGCAACGACGACGACCATGCCGATACCGCAGTTGAACGCACGCCGCATCTCGGTCTCCTCGACGCCGCCCTCTTTCGCGATCCAGTCAAACACCGCCGGACGCTGCCAGCTCGACAGGTCTATCCTCGCTGCCAGATCATCGGCCAGCACGCGCGGGATATTCTCGGTCAGCCCGCCGCCGGTAATATGCGCAAAGCTGCGCACACCCGCGCTGGCCCGCATCGCCGCAAGGCATGACTTCACATAAATCCGTGTTGGCGTTATCAGCGCCTCGGCCACCGTTCCACCGCCGAACGGCGACGGCGCATCCCATGCAAGGCCGGATTGCGCCACGATCTTACGGATCAGCGAATACCCGTTGGAATGCGGTCCCGACGATGCCAGCCCCAGCAACACATCACCGACCGCCGCCGCACGCGGCAGCACAGCGCCGCGCTCGACAGCCCCGACCGAGAAACCGGCGAGGTCGTAATCACCGCCCGAATAAAGCCCCGGCATTTCGGCGGTCTCACCCCCGATCAGACCGCATCCGGCTTGCCGGCAACCCTCGGCAATTCCCTCGACCACTGCCTTCCCGTGGGCGAGGTCAAGTTTGCCGGTCGCAAAATAATCAAGAAAAAACAAAGGCTCGGCGCCCTGCGCCAACAGATCATTCACACACATCGCAACCAGATCAATGCCGACGGTGTTGTGAATCCCGCTCTCGATGGCCACCTTCAGCTTGGTGCCGACGCCATCGGTGGCCGCGACGATAACAGGATCGTTGAAACCGGCTGCCTTGAGGTCGAAAAGGCCTCCGAAACCGCCGATGCCGCCCATCATACCGGGCCGCCGCGTTGATTTCACCGCAGGTTTAATCGCATCGACAAACGCGTTACCCGCATCCACATCGACACCGGCATCGCGATAGGTCAGTCCGGGTTTGCTGTCGTCCGCCATCGTCTGCTCCTCGTTTGAGCCGTGGCTACAGCAGGAAGGGCAAATTTGAAACCCCGCGAACACATCGCGGGGCTTCGGATTTTAGTCCTCCAGACCACCGGGAGGATTACCGACAACCACGATGAACAGCTCGTCAGGCTTCAGCAAACGCCCGGCCACGCGATTAACGTCCTCGACCGTCACGGCGTTGACCAGATCATTGCGGGTATCAATGTAATCAATCCCCAGATCCGCTGCCTGCAAACCGGCCAGATAACGCGCGATCTTCGCATTCGAGTCAAACCGCAGCGCGAACGCACCGGTCAGAAACTTTTTCGACTTTTCCAACTCGTCCGCCGTCACGCCCTCTTCGGCCAGCCGCCGCCATTCGGCGCGGATCAGATCAATCGACTGCTTGACCCGCTCGTTCGCTGTGGCGACCCCGCCCATATAAAGACCGGCACGGTCCATCGGATTCAGATACGAATAGACCGAATAGGCCAGACCGTTCTTCTCGCGCACTTCGCTGGTCAGCCGCGACCCGAAACCGCCGCCGCCGAAAATGTGGTTCATCACATACGCGGCGAGGAAATCATCGTCATTACGCAACAGGCCCTTATGGCCGAAAATTGCGGTGCTTTGCGGAATGTCCGCTTTGATTAGGTGCGTGCCGCTGACGCCTGATCCCTCGATAATCGAATTATCCAGTTCGACGCCCTCGGGCAGATCACCAAAGGTTTCATCCAACAGCGGACCCAGCGTTGCCGCATCAATATCACCGACGACACCGATGAACATGCGCGACTTACCGGCCATCCGGCCATAGGTCGCGATAATATCGTCGCGGGTCAGCGGCGTGATCGTCTCGGGCGTGCCCTTGGTGGGGCGGCCATAGGGTGTGCCCGGAAACATCTGCGCAAACCACTCGGTCGCGCCCTGGGTATCGGGACTGACCAGATCAGATTTCATGCCTGACAAAACCTGATCGCGCACGCGGTCAATCTGCCGTTGTTCAAAGGTCGGCTCGGTCAGTGCGATGTGCAACAGCTCGAAGCTTTCCTTCAGATTAACGCTCAGCGCACGCATGCCGACGGTAAATTCATCCCGTCCGCTGTCGAACCCGATCCGCGCGGACAGATCCTCCTTGCGCAGCGAGAACCCCTGCGAGTCCATGTCTCCCGCGCCCTCTTCGATCAGAGCAGCGGTCAGATAGGCCGCGCCGTCCTGCCCGTCGGCATCGGCACGCGCGCCGCTGCTGAACATGATCTCGACAGCGACCATCGGAATGGCGTGTTCTTCGACCAGCCATGCCTCGATCCCGCCGGGGCTGATGACCCGTTTGATCCGGTCTTCGGCGGCATGGGCCAGCGGCGAGACAAGAAGTGCCGCAACAAAAGCGATAAGCGTTTTCATTCCGCAGCCTCCATTTTCTTCGTCTCCGGCCCTTTCAGCACACCCGTCACCGAGCGTTTGTCGTTCAGCACAGCCCGCGCCGCGTTCATAACATCTTGCGCTGTCGCCGCTTCGACGCGGCTGCGCCAGCTTTGTATATCATCAATCGAAAGCCCGATTGTCAGCGCCGCGCCATACTCGCGCGCCATCGTGCGCTGGCTGTCCTGCGAATAGATCTCGTCGGCAATCAGCGATTTTTTCGACCGCGCCATTTCCTCTTCGGTCACACCGTTTTCGAGAATGTCCTGCAACATCCAGTCAACCGCGCCCTCAATGGCCGCCAGCGAGGTATCGCCTTTGGGTCCGGCATAAACGACAAACTCGCCATGATCGCGGGCCATGCCCGAATAATACGCACCGGCATAAATCGCCATATCGGTGTCCTGCGTCAGCACCCGCTGCATACGCCGCGTCGTACCGCCGCCCAGAATATCCGCCAACAGCACCAGACCTTCGGCCTCGCCGGGCTTCGCCGTGACATAGCTGGGCGCGAGATATCCGCGCATCCATTGCGCCTGCGCAACACGCGGATCGGTCATCGAAATCCGGCGCTCGGCCAGATGGGGCGGCTCGGACCCGCGCACATGCTCGGGCAGTTCAACGGCTTCGATCACGCCGTAATGTTCGCGCGCCAGTGCCTCGACCTCGGCGGGTGTCACATCGCCCGCAACCACCAGAATGGCGTTGTTCGGCGCATAGAACCGCGCATAAAATTCAAGCGCGTCTTCTTTGGTCAGCGCCTCGACCTCGTCTTTCCACCCGATCACCGGCGTGCCGTAGGGGTGACTAAGATACAGAGCGGCAGAAAACTGTTCGCGGAATTTCGCGGCGGGCACGTTATCTGTCCGCATCCGGCGTTCTTCGCCGACCACATCACGCTCGGCCTGCCAGTCATCATCACCGATGGTCAGATTGCGCATCCGGTCGGCTTCCATGCTCATCATCAGGCCCAGCCGGTCCGCAGCGATATTCTGAAAATACCCCGTGTAATCGCGCGAGGTAAAGGCGTTCTCCTGCCCGCCATTCTCAGCGACAATCTCAGAAAAGCGCCCGGAAGGAATGGTCTCGGTTCCCTTGAAAAGCAGGTGTTCCAGATAGTGGGCGATGCCGGTCTTGCCGGGCGTTTCATCCGCCGACCCGACCTTGTACCACACCATATGCGTGACGACCGGCGCCCGGTGATCCTCGATCACCACCCCGCGCATCCCGTTATCGAGTTCAAAGCTGGAAACCGCAGGCTCGGCAAGCGCGGCTTGCGGAACGAGGGTGATCGCCATGATGGCAAAAAGTCGTCGCATCTAACCTCCGGAGATTGTGTGTCGGAACGCACTGGACACATCAAATATGGCGACGCCGCGACATGGCCAGCGACGCACAGGCCGGGGCGTATCACGATAGAGTCAGACAGAGCTTAATAACCCGTCAACCATGTCGGAGGGGCGAACGCGGGCGCACCGGCCCGCGCCGGTCTTATTCGGGAATATAAATCAGCTCCGTTCCCGTCACCGGATCAACCGCCGGCAGCGCAGGACCGGCAGGAAGCGCAGAAGGGATTGTCACCGCCGTTTGCGGGACAGCGGCCACCGGGGCGGCGGACGAAAACGTTGCCAGACCCGATGTTTCCTGCGCAGGCGCCAATGTGCTCAGACGCACGCGCTCCTCCTCGGGTTTGATTGTGTCCTCCAGACCGGCCCCGCGCGAGGCGCGCAGCGACGGAAGCAGTTCGTCGATCAGATACTCTTCCTGTGCGCCAGACGCGGCGGCCTGCTCGCTATCCAGCACAGTGCGGATGTTCGGGGCAGCCGCGCTCCCCGTAGCCGACAGCAATGCTGATTCGGAAACCGAAATACGTGCAGTCGCAGGCTGCGGTGCAGGGTCGCCCAACAGGACGGCGCGGGCCTCCGCAACAGGATCGGGAACCAGACGGCTACGCTCGCCGGGATTCGGCTGTGGCAGGGCCGCGAAATCTTGAGGCATTTCGAGCGGTCTGGTCGTCATAACCGCAAACTCGTCCGGCGGGCTTTTGGTCGTACCGATGAAATTGGACAGGCTGAAACCGTCATTCGGGTCGTATTTATCGGCGTTGCTCGCCTCTTCTTCTTTTGCGCGGGTGCATGCCGCAACACTCACCAACAGCGTCAACATGATCAGATTCCGAGCCAGTCCAGCCATACCGAATTCCCCGTCTATTCTTGTGCCGCGCGCGCATCGTCGCCGCTTGTTTGATACAAAAGCAGGCCGACACCCGCAAAGATCGCCACATCCGCGATATTGAAAGCGTACGGATTGTTAATCCCACAACATGTCACATTAAGAAAGTCCGTAACAGCGCCCAGCGTGAACCGGTCATACGCATTGCCCAGTGCTCCGCCGACCACCAACCCGATGGCCACCGAAAAAACCCCGTCATTCCAGCGCCGCGCCGCCCAAATCAACAGGCCAAGGCTGACGATCAGCGACAGAACAATTAAAAAATACTGAGGACGCAGATCGCCGACAGACCCCTGAAACAGGCCGAAGTTGATACCGTAGTTCTTGGTATGGGTAAAAATCAGAATGCCATCGATCATCGACCTGCTTTCATAAAGCGCGATCTTCGCAACATCCGTGATGTAAAATTTGGACGCCTGGTCGAGGGCAAAGGAAACCGCACCCGCAATCGCCGCCATACCGAGATTGGATCGAGAAAACGCCACGCAATACCCGTCTTAACTGCGGCGTTGTGTCACTGGGACTGAGACCGCTTCATAATCAGCAGACCGCCGGACATTCTCTTCCGCACAATGACGCAACGGTTATAGTTTTCTTCCGCCAGCAACAACTCGTAATGCAACAACGGGCAATCGCCCTTATCATGGGGCAGCGGTGCGTTTCCGCGGTAGCGCGTCGAGTCGATGCGGGCAAGCGTCTTGTCAATCTCCGCACATTCCATGCCCGAAACAGGCGGCAAAATAAGGGTTTTCCCGGAAACGGTGGTAAATTCACGCTCGACGGTTTGCGGCACATTCAACGGCGGGCACGCCTGTCCCCACACCGCACCGGCGGCGGTCAGGGTCAAGGCAATCGCCAGAATATAGCTTTTGGTAAACATCCCCATCGAGGACGAAACCTCCCAGTTAAAACCGCCGCTACAGGCTGCACGCCGCCTGTGGTCCGAGTCAACCTGACGGGCGGGGCCAAAATACGGCGCAAGCATGCCGATTCAACGCAAGGCCCCTGCGCCGTGGCAGATTTGTGTCGCCTATTCTATACACAGGATGGTTTACAGCCAGTATTGTTGATCCCTGCCGCAAAGACTGTCCGATGCCCGCACCCGCCTCTACCTCACCCGCCAACCCGCCGCGCGCGTGGCAACGCATGCTCAGTGGCCGCAGGCTCGACCTGCTGGACCCCTCGCCGCTTGACGTAGAAATCGAGGATATCGCTCATGGCCTGTCGCGTGTTGCGCGCTGGAACGGGCAAACCTCGGGCAGCAATTCGTTCAGCGTTGCCGAACATTCGCTGCTGGTAGAGCGGTTACTGGTCCTCGCCGCACCCAAAACCCCGCCGCGCTGGCAACTCGCCGCCCTGCTGCACGATGCCCCGGAATATGTGATCGGAGACCTGATCAGCCCGTTCAAGGCGATGGTCGGCGGCGATTATAAGGCGTTGGAGAACCGCCTGCTTGCTGCCGTACACACCCGCTTCGGCCTGCCGGTCGATATTCCGCAAACGGCGGCAAAGGCAATAAAACGCGCGGATCAGGCCGCCGCGTGGTTCGAGGCAACGCAGCTCGCCGGATTCAGCATTCCCGAGGCAAAACAGCATTTTTCACCGCCCGCCCTAAAGGGATCGCCCGAGATCACACTCTCGCCCCTCGCCCCCGAAGAGGCAAAGACCGCCTTTATCGAACGGTTTACCGCGTTGTCCGCCGCGGCAGGACTGGACGCGCGGTAAAGCGGTGCGCAATCCGCCTTTGCCGCGCGTCTACGGTCCTTCAACAAAAGCGCGCTAGACTGCGCGAATGCAGATGCCCGCCGATTTCTCCGCCTATGTTGCCGAAAGCCGTGCAAAGCACATTGCACCGGCAATCGGAGCCGTGTGGATCGGGGCCGACGGAACCCTGCCGCTGGCTCTGCACGGGGCACTGCCCCCCGCCGCCGGTCCTCAATGGCATATCGGGTCATGCACCAAGGCGATGACCGCAACCGTGTTCGGGCGGCTGGTGGATCGCGGGCTGATAAGCTTCGATACGACGCTGGCCGAGGCCCTGCCCCCGCTCGCGGATCGCATGGCCGGCGCCTACCGGGATATTCCGATGCACGCGCTGCTGACCCATTCGTCAGGCATCGCCCGCGACCCGGCACAAAGCACCTTCCGCGCCCTGCGCCGGTCCACGGCCCCCGCCGCTGCGCAGCGGTTGTTCCTGGTCGAGGCAGCCCTGAAAGAGCCGCCGGATCTGAAGCAGGGCTATTCCAACATCGGCTACATCACGCTCGGCGCGGTGATCGAGCGGATCAGCAATCGGTCGTGGGAGGCAACGCTGACACGCGAGGTGATGATTCCGCTGGGAATCGCACGCTTCGGCTTCGGTCCGCCCGGCCTGTCACAAATGTCAGGGCATCGCCGGATCAAGTCCGTCTGGCACGAGGAGCGCGTGGACAATCCCGTCGCCTACGGGCCTGCGGGCCGTGTGCACTTGGCGCTGGAGGAATGGGGGCGCTTTTTGCGTGCCCATGCCCGCCCCTCGATCGTTCTCAGCGAGGCAACGCGGCAACGCCTGCACACGCCCGCCAAAAACGGTTTTGCGATGGGTTGGTTGGCGACACATCGGCGGGGACGGCGCGTGCTGCTGCACACCGGATCGAACACCGCATGGTTTGCACAGGCAACGCTGTTACCGGATCAGGGTGTCGGCTTGGGAATAGTCTGTAATGCCTTCGATCCAAAGATCGAAAGAGCCGTCGGGGATCTGAGCCGCGATCTGATCGACAGAGCCTTCAGCGCGACGACTTAACGGCAGCCGACCGATTGCACGATGCGGTCTGCGACATCATTGCCCAGCCAGTCCGGCGCGATCTCGGGACGGCCAAAGTGAAATCCCTGAAACGTATCAACGCCCAAAGTCCGCAACAGGTCCGCAACCTCGTCATTATCGACCATCTCCGCGACGATCAGCAGATCATGGTACTTCGCGATGCTGGCCAGCGCCTCGATAAACACCTGATCGCCGGGCCTATCGAGGACATTGCGCACATACGCACCGTCGATTTTGACGATATCGAAGGTCAGATCCCGCAGTTGCTGGAACGAGGTATACCCCGCGCCGAAATCATCCAGCGCAACAGCACAGCCCATCTTGCGGAACCGTGTCAGCACGCGGGCCGTCGCCTCGACATCGTCGATCACGGTCGCCTCGGTAACCTCTAAAATCATCCGTTCCAGCGCATTCGGGTTTTCCGCCGCCAGCCGCTCGAACAGCGCCGTCCAGCGCGTATCACGCAGGGATTGCGGGGATATATTGACGCTCAGGCGCACGCGCGCATTCTGGCGCAATGTCTCGAATGCAAGCTCCAGCACCCGCCGGTCCAGCATCCGAACCAGACCCAGCTTTTCCGCGATGGGAATAAACGCGCCCGCTGGAATAACCTCGCCCGACCGGTCAATCAGGCGCAGCAGGCATTCGTGAAACGCCACCTGAGACGGATCATGCGCCTGCACGACGGGTTGATAGGCAAGGCGCAGGCGGTTCTCGCGCACTGCCGCGACCAGATCATCGGCCAACGCAATGTTGTCACGCCGCTGGGCGACAGCGGCGGCATCGGGCTTGTAAATCACCACCTGATCCAACCCGAAATCCTTGGCGTGGTTCAGCGTATCTTCGGCCAGCGCAAGGGCGTCATGGGTCGTACTGGCATCTTGCGGCAAACAAAGGCCCGCCGCCGAGACGGTCACCACCACCGGCCCGGCGGCTGTTTCAATCACGGTATCGCGGACCGCCTTTTGAATACCGGCCATCCGTTCGGCCATTTGCTCGGTTTCACAATCCGCAAACACAACGGCAAATTTCGAACTGCCCGTCCGGCCAACCGCATCCTGCGGACCCAGATGATTGAGAATCTCCTCGCCGATCCGGACCAGAACCGCGTCGGCCACATCATAGCCGAAGGTGCTGTTGAACCCTGACAGATTGTCCAGACCGATCATGCCGAAACTGATCGTCTCGCCGGTTTCGCGTGCGCGGTCCATGCGCCGCGCCAGCAGAACCCGAAGCGACGACCGGCTGAGATGGCCGGTCAGTTCGTCGAACCGCGCCAGATACCTTAATTTTTCGAGTTGCCCGTGGCTTGCCGAGACATCGCGCACCCGACCGAGGAACCGGACGCCGCCTCCGTCATCGCTCAGACGCACAAGCCGTTCTTCAATCCAGACCGTCCCGCCATTCACCTGCAGGCCGTATGTCCCGCAAAACTCGGTCTCAGCCTGATCCTTAACCGACAGCCAAAGCGCGCGGCGCTCGGCACTTTCACCCGACAGCATCACGGCCCAGTCCGCACCGCATTGCGGCGGTATAAGGCTTTCGAATGCGGGAATACCGAGCGGATCAGCGACCCAATCGAGCGTATCAGATCCCGCTGACCAGACGTAGGCTGCCTCGTTCGCGCGGCTGAGCGCACCGAGGAGATCGCTGACGGACAATGGGGAGACGCTCACGGACACAGCCTGACGTTGGGGCAGCACCCGCACATTCTGTACAGGCTTCATTAACGAAGTTAACGCCAGCCTATTAACACTTCCTTACCCGCCCGGTGCTGGCTCGACAAATCTTGCAATCACCCGTTGTACAGTCAGGCCCTGAATGACAATCGAGAAAATGACAACGCCGTAGGTCATTGCAAGCACAGCAGGTTTCCCTTCGAACTCGGGCAGTGACAGCGCGAGCGCAACGGATATGCCGCCCCGCAATCCGCCCCAGATCAGCACCGGAACCGCCCCTTTTTCGACGAATCCCCCGCGGGAACGGATCAAGGCGGTGGGGATGCTGACGGCAAGTGTCCGCCCCAGCAATACAACCGGAATAATCGCTACAATTAGCCAGATAAGGTTCTCGGAAAACGGAATGATCAGGATTTCAAAACCGATCAGCAGGAACAGGACGGCGTTAAGAATCTCATCGATCAGCTCCCAGAACTTTTCCAGATGCTCCTCGGTCACCCGCGACATGGCAAAACGCGTCCCGTGATTCCCGATAAACAATCCGGCGACAACAACCCCCAGCGGCCCCGACGCATGCAGATAGCTGCACAGCGCATAAATCCCCATTACCAGCGCCAGCGACATGATCACCTCTACGACGTAATCATCAATCGTGCGCATCGCGAGAAAGGTGACGTAACCCAGCACCAGTCCGATGCCCACGCCGACCACCACCTCCTGAAACAGCAGCTCGACAATCGCTCCGGCGTTAAACGAACCCGCCGCCGAATGCGCAACGACCTCTCCGGCGTGAACCGCCTCAGCCGTGCCATGACCGCCCTCGCCCGTCGCGATCCCGACCAGCGCCAGAAAGACCACAACACCGATGCCATCGTTAAAAAGGCTTTCGCCCGCGATCTTCGTTTGCAGGTTTTTGGGAACCTTCAGCGTGCGTATAATCGACAGGACAGCGACCGGATCAGTCGGGGATATCAGCGACCCGAACACCATGCACCAGATCAGCGGCACGTCGAAGCCGAACGACGCTACGAGGTAGTATGTCACCGTGCCGATAACGGCAGTCGAAATCATCACTCCCAGCGTCGCCATCAGCAGAATATGCCACTTGTGACGCAACAGATTGTCGAGGTCGGTATGCAGTGCCCCCGCAAACAGCAAAAGATGCAGCATCCCGATCATCAGGCTGTCATGGAAATCAATCGTAGACAGCGCGCCGCGCGCCACCTCGGCATAGCCAAGCCCGAACACCGCATCTAACGCCACCACGCCCATCGACGCGACCAGCGAAATCAGCACCAGCCCGATCGTCATGGGCAATTTCAGATACCGCGTGTTGATCCAGCCGAAAAACGCCGCAAACGCGAGCAGAATAGCCGAGATATTCAATAGCGCCGTTGCGTCCATGAAACCGTCACCTGTTTGGGTTACCAGCGCAGACGCTACCCGAACCGCCCGCCCGCAGCAATCCTCCGCTGAGAGGGCGCGCCGCAGTCAATGCGCGCAACGCCCGCCGGAATGTTATAGGCAGGGCGGATGTTGTTGCTCTGGGTCTCTCCGATCATCGTCTTTATGTTGCTGAGTGCCGCGCGCGTTCTGCCTGCGGTATTCGCGGCGCTTGTGTCGCTGTGCCTTGCGGCGATTGTCGTTCTGGCCGCCGGACCGCGTGCCGTGGGGGTGCATGAACTGGTTGAGATCCTGATCGGCGGGGCATGGATTGCTCTGCCAGCGGTTCTGGTGATCCTCGCCGGGCTTTATTTCACCGAAGTCATGGACGCCGCTGCACCCGCATCGCACCGGCACACGGCACAAACCCAAACATCGGCACGGGACCTGGGCACAATCTGCCTCTTTGTCGGACCCTTTGTCGAAACCGCCACCGGATTCGGCGTCGGATATGTGGTTGCCGTCAGTGCGATGCTGCGCGCGGGTATCGGCCCCGCCGGTGCACTGGGCCTTGGCGCTTTCAGCCAGTGCCTTGTGCCGTGGGGCGCGTTGGGCATCGGAACCAAGATCAGCGCATCCATCGCAGGCGTCGCCGTTGACGACCTCGGCTGGCGGCTGGCTCTGCTAATTGCGCCGGTAATTGCGCTGATGTTGCCGGTCTACTGGCGCATCGCCCGCGCCTCCGGTGTCGCGATTGACAGGGTGCAAGCGCGCGAGGACGCGCTGACCCTCCTCGCGCTTGCAGGGCTGTTGGTTGGCACAAACAGCGTGCTGCCGATTGAACTGGCGGGACTCAGCGCCATCGGCCCGGTGCTGCTGTACCGGTTGTGGCGCAGTCAGGGAAATGCCGTATTCTCCGGCGCATCAATGCGCCGCGCCGCGCCCTATGCCATTTTGCTGGCCCTGCTGGCCGTCACCAAACTGATCCCCCCGGTCAGAGACGCCCTCGCGGGTCCGGCCTTCACGCCCGGCGCAGGCGCACCGCTGTTCGCCCCCCTCGCAAGCCCGGCCATTGCGTTGATGCTGGCGGCGGTTATGGGATGTTTTGGCCACGGCCACTGGCGCGGGCTGAAAGCGGGCTTTGCCCCGATGATCCGCAAGGGCCTGCGCGCATCGGTGCTGACGATCCTGCTGGTTGCGCTGGCATGGGTGATCGTGCGGTCCGGTATTGCGGAGGCCTTCGCTCAGGCGATGAGCGCATGGTTCGGAGGCCGCGCCCCGCTGATCGTTCCGGCACTGGGCGGTTTGGGCGGTTATCTGACCGGCAGCAACACCGGCGCAGGCAGCCTCGCCATGCCCGTCGCCCTGTCAATCGCACGATCCGGGACCGAGTTATTGTGGATTGCTGCCGCTGCGATCATGGCGGGCAGCGTCTTTACCGCCTTTTCTCCCGTCCGCTTTGCGATGGGACAGGCAATAGCGCAGACCGATAGTGCCGCAACCACGCAAGCGATGCGCTGGTTGCTCCCCTTCGCCGCCGGTACGCTCGGTGTTGCAATCATGGCGGCTTTCCTTGCCGGGTATCTCAGCGCATAGCGCCCCTGCGGCGACCCGGAGGTGATTTACACAATCCAAAGGATTAGCTGCGAAAACATGGCAAACAAACCGTAAAACTGGGTGTCTGTCATGGTTACATTAGGTCTGGTCGCGGTCGGCGCCGTGTTGCTCGTTGCAATCGTAATGGCCTGTATTCACTTCGTCCCGCCCAAGCGCGTACATGTCATCACATTCCTCGGGACCAACCCGATTGCGATGCTGGAGACGGGCGTGCATTTCACGATCCCGCGCCCTTTTGCGGTCACATCCGCCGTGATCCCGACCGACGTCATCGCCCAGAAAGTGCAGGTCCAGATCAAATCGCAAGACAACCTCGTCTTCGAATTACCCGCGACATTGCAGTTTCAGGTCACGAACGCCATGCGCTTTGCCTTCGAGCGTGACGAACCGATTGCGCAGATGGTCAATCTGGTCGTCGCCGCCCTGCGCGGCGCGGCCAACCGCATGGAATTTCAGGAAATCTACGACGATAAAATCACCATCCAGCAAGAGGTCGAGGCAACCGTCGCCGAACACCTTTCGGGCTTTGGCGTCAAGATCGTCGATCTTGTCATCGACGATCCCGAACTGCCAATTTCCACACAGACCGCGCTGAACAACATCCGCGAGGCCGAGTGGGGCCGCAGGGCCGCCGAGCACGAGGCCGATGCAACGCGCGTGCGCATGGTCGGCGCAGCCCGGGCCGAGGCGGAAAGCACGCTGCTGAAGGCAAAGGCCATCGCAGGCTTTCGGATGGAAATTGCCGAGGGCAACGCCGCCTCGATTGCCGTGATGCAGGGCAAGATCGGCGTGCGCTGGGTCGAACGCACCATCGGCGAGGGCGAAAGTGCGCAAAAAGTCAAAACCCCGACCTATGTCGACCGCGACGGCAATCCCTGCGCGCCGCCGGAGATGGACCTGCCCGCCGAAGTCATCCTCGATTTCTTCAAAATCCTCGACGGGAACGAGACGATCCGCGACGCCGCGAAAAACCCCGGCAGCGTCATCATGCTGCCCACTCCGAACGCGGGAAAAACGGGGTCTGACATCGGTGACTGGGTCGCCGCCCAACAAACCTCGGCCCGCATTTCAGGCTGACGCCGCGGGCCGGGGGTGTAAATCAGGCTGACCGGTGCTAGCTCTTCTCCGAAAGCAGAGGGAGAACCGTATGAGCTGGACTGTTTATCTGAGCGGAGAAATCCATACCGATTGGCGCGCGGAAATCGAAACCGGGACCAAGGCCAAGGGCCTGCCGGTTGCCTTCTCGGCCCCGGTCACCGATCACGCCGCGTCGGATGATTGCGGCGTTTCGATCATGGGGGCCGAGCCGAACAAGTTCTGGCACGACCGCAAGGGCGCGCAGCTTAACGCAATCCGCACACGGACGCTGATCGAAAAGGCCGACATTGTGGTCGTGCGCTTTGGCGAGAAATACAAACAATGGAACGCCGCCTTCGACGCGGGCATGGCCGCCGCGCTCGGCAAGCCGCTGATCATCCTGCATCAGGAAGAACACGCCCACGCCCTGAAAGAAGTCGATGCCGCCGCGCTGGCGGTGGCAGAGCGTCCTGCGCAAGTGGTCGAGATACTGGACTACGTTATCAACGGCACATTGCCTCGATAGCCGGCCCCGCGCGGGCGCTGATCACGCCCCTGCCGCTTGGTTATGCTTTCGGCTTAAACGGCTCGATAACCTTCAGCCAACGTTCGTCTTTCAGCGGGGTTGGCGGGGCATTGTCCCCCTTGACCAGGGCGGTGCGGTTTTTCGATCTGTCCGACTGATATAAACCGGATTCCTCGACAACCTGCCCCGGCTTCAAGGTCCGCATCACGCGCTTGGCTGATTTTGGCTTAGGCTTCGATTTCGTGGGCTTCTTCGCCATGTCTGATTTCCCGCTGGGTGTCCCGAAAAGCAAGTGTACGGCAATAGGGCCATCATCCGCGAAATACAACGCGCGTAAAAAAAGCCCCGGCGTAAACCGGGGCTTTTTAATCATTGCGTTGCAGTCATCGCAGCGGTCAGGCCGTGAACAACCGCCTCAGAATTTATGCTTGTAGATCAGGCTGGCCGTATAACCGTCCACACCATCAAGGCCGATTACGGTCGATGCTCCCAAAGTCAAAGCGGAATGCTCTGAAAATTCGTGAGAGACCGTACCCGAGAGAAAGCCGAACTTTCCGTCGGGGCGCGGCGCCGATTGCGCAGCCAACTCACCGCCCTGATCCGCCGACGAAACAAACAGATCATCGTCGTTGAATTCATACTCATAGCTGGCACGAAGGCCGATAATCCACTCCTGAGCCGATGGCGGACGGTAAAATCCGGCCAGCGACGCCGTGCCGCGCAGCGCATCAATTTCGGTGCTGCCGAAGTCACGCGCCAGAACGCCGTTGTTGGATGCCCGCTCTTCAAAGCCGTCAACTTTGACCTTTTCGTAGGTCAGGCCGATGCTCGGGTTTACGAGGAAGCCATTGCCCACCGGGATCATCGCGCCGGTTCCGAGCTTTGCCGAGAAATACGTGCCGTTCGCCGACCCGCTATAGCTTTCACGCGAGTTGCCCAGATCAAAGTTGCGCTCGATGTCGTAGACATCAATCACACCGTATCCCAGAACGCCGTTGACATAGACGCCGCGCGTAATCTCGGCGACACCGAACAGCGCACCGATCAACAGGCGGCTGTCGAAACCACCGCGACCGTCATCGAATTCGACCTGTCCGTGGTCAAGGCTAAGGCCCGCACCAAGTACAACCTTGTTCGCAACCGGCACATCGGCCGCAATTTTGAGAACCTGCGTTTTAGCGTTAAAGCCCGGCAGGATTTGCTGCGCATCGGATTCGAAGAACCCGACTTCGCCGCCGCCGTAAACTTCAAAATCACCGACACCGCGTGCTGCACGTTCGCCTGCCTCATCGGTGGTGTAAATCGCCCCGAGGTTCAGTCGGTTTTCCAGGCCAATGCTCGACTGGCGGATGCCGCCGAGTGTCGCAACCGGGATCGCGCCGGTTTGCGTTGCCGCAATCAGACCTGAATCGGCGGCCTGTGCAAACAGCGCGTGGGCCTGCGCCGACGGGTGGATATTATCCGCAAACACCAATCCGGTTCCATCGTCAATACACGGCGCACTGCCTGCACATTCGCGCGATGCCGCGGGATCAAGCGAGTAATCCGCGTTAAAGCCGTACCGTCCCGGATTGCGGAGGATTTCAGACAACAGGTTATCCGAGTTGATAACTGCCACGTCCTGTCCGGCAATACCCGCAGCAACACGCGCATTGAATGCGTTTGCGTTTGCCGACACCAGCGGTGCGACCTCGGCGAAGCCGGGTGTATCGGGATCAAGCAACGAAACCCGTGAACCGGGCGTATTTTTGCCGATATCAGGCACAGTAACGACAACAACCTTGGTCGCACCTGCATTTTTCAAACGCTTAACCTGCCGGACGACAGTATCGGCAGCAATATTGATATTTCTGATCGCACGGGTCGGTGTTTGCTGTTGCTGAGCAACCGACACGGCCTCGCCGATCACGTCATTGTTGCCGATCCAGAGCACAACCAGATCGCTGTCATTGAACCTGACCCTGTCGTTCTGCAACATCAGGTTGACCTGCTGGGTCACATTGAGCGGCGCACCGCCGGTCGCCTGCGCACCGGCTTGCGCATAGTTCGTTCCGCCCGGATTGGGGGTTCCGCGAACGAAACGCGGCGCGCCGGAAATTCCCAGCCGCTCAGCAAGGGCCGTCGCATAGGTCTGCGCGCCGCCATCGACATCGTTGGTAATCGGAACACCGGCGATTGATCCCGCGTCGCTGAGGCTGTCACCGATCACGAACAAGCGGTCAATCCGCAATTCGCTGGCAAGGGCCGCACTGGTGATCATCGTCGTTGCGCAAGCGGCAGCCAGCACTTTTCTAAACTTAAAAGCCATATCTATCCTCCCCTACTGCCCTCGGTTATCCGAGTCTAAGCGGCTCTGGGGAAGCCGCGGCTATTGTTATGCGCTCACTTGCGCGATGCCTAAAATTTGTACAGGTCGCAAAATTGAAAAGGAACGCGAAACAGGAATTATGCGATCCCGGCTTCCGCGTTTTCGGAAGACGCAGCGTCACCTGTGCGCCTTCCGTTACACCCCAACATACTTTGAGGTGAATTTCTTACGCTGCCACCTTCTCAGGTTGAAAGCGTCCGTAGAAAGTCTCGCCCTTGGCCGCGATGTCCTTGAGCAAATCCGGTGCTTTAAAGCGTGCGCCGTACTTTGCCTCCAACGCATCGCACAGGGCGACAACCTCTGCCGGTCCGGTCAGATCAACCCATGACAGAGGGCCACCGGACCAGGGCGCAAAGCCCCAACCCAAGATCGCACCGACATCTCCTTCGCGAATATCAACCAGCACATTTTCCTCTTTAGCGCGGATTGCCTCCAACACCTGCGAAAGAATGAGTCGATTTTTAACTTCTTCGAAGTCGGGCTGTTCATCCGAAACCGGAAAGTGCGTCGCGAGATCAGGCCACAGCTTCTGACGCTTGCCGTTTTCGTCGTAATCGTAAAAGCCCTTGCCGTTTTTACGGCCCGCGCGGCCCTGGCCTTCAAACATCGTGGTGATCACGTCATCCGCGCCCGTCCCCTCGTAGGCGTCGCCCATCTGAGCCTTGGTCGCTGACATAATCCGGTGTCCGAGTTCGAGCGAGGTCTCATCCGTCAGTTGCAGCGGCGCGACCGGCATGCCGATTTGCTTGGCGGCGTTTTCGACCAGCGCCGGACCGACACCTTCGCCCACCATGATCATCGCCTCGTTCAGATACGGAATGATACAGCGGTTGGCGTAGAAGAAGCGCGCATCATTGACGACAATCGGCGTCTTTTTGATCTGGCGCACAAAATCGAGTGCCTTGGCGACTGCGACATCGCCGGTCTTTTCACCCTTGATGATCTCGACAAGGTTCATTTTGTGAACCGGCGAGAAGAAATGAATGCCGATGAATTGTTCCGGGCGTTTAGACGCCTCGGCCAGTCCGGTGATCGGCAGGGTCGAGGTGTTGGTCGCGAAGATGGCATCCTCGGGGATGACCGCCTCGGTCGCCTGCGTGACCGTTGCCTTGATTTTCGGGTCCTCAAACACGGCCTCGACAATCAAATCACAGCCGGACATTTTGTCATAATCGCCCGTCGCGGTGACACGCGCGAGGATTTCGGCCTTTTGCTCCTCGGTGACTTTCTTGCGTTTGACGCCTTGGTCGAGCAGGTCTTCGACAGACTTGTGCCCGCGATCCGCCGCCTCCTGATCGCGATCAACCAGCACCACATTGATACCGGCCCGCGCGGAGACAAAAGCGATTCCGGCTCCCATCATGCCCGCACCGATGATGCCGACAGATTTGACTTTCTGATCCGGCACATCGGGACGGCGCGCGCCCTTTTCGATGGCTTGTTTATTCACAAAGAGGCTGCGGATCATCGCAGAGGAACGCGGGTCCATCAGGACCGAGGTAAACCAGCGCGCCTCGATCTTGAGCGCATTGTCCATATCAACCAGCGAGCCTTCGTAGACCGCCGAAAGCATCGCGTTCGTTTGGGGGTAAACACCTGCCGTCTGGGCATGGGTCATTGCGACCGCTCCAAGATAGGTCTGGAAACCCATCGGCGTATAAGGCGCGCCGCCGGGGATTTTATAGCCCTTCTGATCCCAGGGCTTCACCGCATCCTTTTCGGTCGAAGCCTTTACCCAAGCGACCGCCGAGGACACCAAGTCTTCTTGCGGCACAACCTCGTCAATCAACATGCCCGCTTTGGCTTTCTTCGGATTGACCAGCTTACCCTTGAGCAGATAATCCGCCGCGCCCATGACGCCGAGCATCCGGACAAGACGCGTCGTACCGCCCGCACCGGGGAAAAGACCAACCAGCGTTTCCGGCAGGCCCAGCTTTGCCTTCGGATTGTCCGCCGCAAACCGGCGATGACACCCGAGCAGCAGTTCAAACACGCCGCCCAGCGCCGTGCCGGGCGTTGCCGCAGCGAAAACCTTGCCGCCCTTTTTGGTTTTAGGGTCAGCGCCGCCGACTTCGATCTTGCGATAGAGCGAATGCAACGCCCAGACAAAGCCGAACAGAGCCTCGCCGACATGGCCGCCTTCGCTGGCCGCCTGCGCCTTGATCTGCGCCAGCATACCGAGGTCGACGCCGCCGCCCATATCGTTTTTGGCCGAGGTAATGACCGCCCCCTTGAGGC
>CALGNW010000064.1 GCA_937958345.1 uncultured Neomegalonema sp.
GCTGTCGGATACCGCGCACTGCGCCAGCAATGGACAAAGATCGCGCTGCCCTTTCCGGCTTGGGGCGGGTGGCGGTTGTGATCCAGCACCACGACAATATCATAGAGCGTGTCGCTCCGCCGCATCCGCTCGTGCGAACAGGCGGCAGGCAAATCGATCGCCGAATTATACGCAGGGTCCGACGGGTCATCGCACCATCCGTCGCGCGGCCCGATCCGCGATACCGGCAGACGCGTGTGCGGCCTTGCCACCCGGTCGGCACGATAATGGACCGTTTCCATGCGCCACACGCCAACGGGCGTTCCGCCATCACCCTCACACTTATCACCGACAATCCCGCCTTTGCCGATGGCGCAGGGGATCACGCGCCCCATAAAAAGAACACGCCCGCGCCCGTCGACAACCAGATCGGAAAAGCTCACAGCAGATGCCCGCTCCGGCGGGCCTTTGTCGCCAGATAGGCCGCATTCTGCACGGTTTGCCCGACGGCGATGGGTTCGCGCCCTGCAACCTCGAACCCGTGACGCTCGAACGCCGCCAGCTTGCGCGGATTATTCGTCATAACCCGCACCGCCGAAAACCCGAGCGATTGCAGCATCAGGGCGGCGACCCGAAAATCGCGCTCGTCATCTTCAAACCCCAGCCGGTGGTTGGCATCAACGGTATCAAAGCCTTCGTCCTGCAATGAATAGGCGCGCAGCTTGTTGGCCATACCGATGCCGCGTCCTTCTTGCGCCAGATACAGCAACACGCCCGACCCGTTCGCTGCAATCTGGGCCAGCGCCGTGCGCAGTTGCGGCCCGCAATCGCATTTCAGCGAGCCCAGCAAATCGCCGGTGAAACATTCGGAATGCGCCCGCACCAGTACCGGTTCGCCGCGCGAGGGATCGCCGACGACAATCGCAAAATGATCCGGCCCGCCGTCCGACGGGCGAAATCCATAAAGCCGCGCATCAGACGCCAGCGCCAACGGAACCTGCGCATCCGCAAACCGCTTGACCGAAAACGCCTCGGCTGCCATCGCCGCCGCCAGTACCGCTCCCTCGAACTGTTGCAGGGCCGGTGACGCGCCGGTGCATATCAATGCGGAGGGCAACAATCCCGCGCGCTTGCACAACGCCGTCGCCAGCCTCGCGGTCGCGGCATCTCCCCCGGCATCCTCGTCCGCGCGCTCGGTCTCGAACGGTCCCTTCATCGGCACGGTCATATCCTGTGAGGGATCGGCAAGGGCCTGCACCAGTGACAGCCGCGCATCATCGGGCAGCACGACCCGCGCGACATCGCCGTCATAGGCACGCAGCTTCAGCACCCCTGCCCGCCGGTCGGTCAGCACCAGCCGGACCGGCCCCGTCGCCTGCATCTGCGCAAAGCGTTCCGGCGTGACCGCCTCGGCACTGGCAACCAGAATCCCGCCGACCGCCATCACCGCACCCCGGCGCAATTCGCCCACCGCGCGCTCTAAATGATCCGTCGGCGTGACCTCGAAACCGCTCATTGGGCCGCCCATAGGGTTAATTGCTGAAACATACCCGCCTAATGACTGACAGTTGCGTGAGAGTGATGACATAGACTTGCAGAAAGCCTCCGCCCACCAAATTCTAGCAGCGAACAAGGCACGAGGAGTCAAAACCATGTCAACGCTCAAGAAGATCCTACTCGTCGATGATGACGATGACCTGCGCGAAGCCCTCGCCGATCAGTTGGTCCTGACCGAAGAATTTGATGTCTTCGAAGGCGCGAACGGCGCCGAGGGGATGGAAAAAGCCAAGGGCGCGCACCACGATCTCATTATTCTGGATGTCGCCATGCCTGATATGGACGGGCGCGAGGTCTGTCGCCTGATGCGAAAGCAGGGCATCAAGACGCCAATTCTGATGCTAACGGGTCAGGACTCGGACGCGGACACGATCCTCGGGCTGGATTCGGGCGCGAACGACTACATCACCAAGCCATTCAAGTTCGCCGTCCTGCTTGCCCGCATCCGCGCGCAACTGCGCCAGCACGAACAATCCGAAGATGCGGTCTTCTCGATTGGCCCGTACACTTTCCAACCGTCGATGAAACTGCTGACCGACGAGGCCGCCAAGAAGATCCGTCTGACGGAAAAAGAGTGCAACATTCTCAAGTTCCTATACCGCGCGGGCGGAACCGTCGTGGGCCGCGATGTGCTGTTGCACGAGGTCTGGGGCTATAATGCGGGGGTCACGACCCACACGCTGGAAACCCACATCTATCGTCTGCGCCAAAAGATCGAGCCTGATCCCGCCGCCGCGCGCCTGCTGGTGACTGAACAAGGTGGATATCGTCTGGCGGCCTAAGGGTTCGCCGACTGCAAAACACGTCCGGCGGTCCCGCCGGACGGCCATGCCCGGTGCTGGATTCTCCGGCAAATAGCGCACCCTATCGCTCAACTGCGGGGGCCAATCACTCAACTACGGGCCGTTTCTGGGTTAAGAACCCCCTCATAAATTGCAAAGCTTGTCGCATTTTGCGAGGCAAAACGCCGAAAAGGCATATTACAAGAATGAAACGTGAATTTTCATTCGCATTCGAATAACTCGATATATATCGGAAATATAACACGTTTTTCGCCTTGAACGAGAAACTCGATCCGCCGATACGCGATATGGCACTCCGGTTGCTACCGTTAACGTAAGCGTCCACTGGAGGCGCTCACAACACCAAGTAAGGAGTGCTGGCGATGTCACACTATGTAGATGTTCATGTTGGCCAAAAAATTCGTCGTCGTCGTTGGATGACGGATATGACGCAGAAACAACTGGCCGATGCGGTCGGGATCAAGTTTCAGCAGATCCAGAAATACGAAACCGGCGCAAACCGCGTTTCAGCCAGCCGCTTGTTCGAAATTTCGCAGGCACTGAGCGTTCCCGTGTCCTTCTTCTTCGAATCCATCGAGGGCAGCCTCGACGGCAAGAACCCCGCGATCGAACCGGCAACAGACGAAAACACCGTTTCTGCCGATCTGTTTCAGGGCAAAGAGGCGATTGAGTTGCTGAACTGCTACTATCGCTGGCCCGAAGAACAGCGTCGCCGCCTCTTCGAACTGACGAAGTCACTGACCAAGGACTCGTTCGCAGACGCGGCCTGAACCGACGGCAAAGAATTAAAGCCGTAGATTGAGGCATATCCGCTGACGTGCTTTCCGGTGATCGAGGGACTCGATCACCCACCGGAAGCACCTGAAAAGTCAAACGGGCGGCGCACGAGGTCGACAAAGAGCGACCCGGCCAGACCCGGCGGAAAATCACGGTACCCTGCCCTCCTGAACTTCTTCACCTGGGTTCAGGAGGGACACTAATTCCCTCCCGACAAACACCTATGACGCGCATTTAGTCTGGACTCTCGCTTCGCTCTCTTTATGATTGAGTAGAGCAAGAAAAGACAAGCAAAGAGACTCGCACGAAGGCCGTCCGGAACGTTGGGGGTCGATATGCCAAAGCGCGGTTGTCGCAATCATAAGGGTGTCACTGTCGTGCGTCGCACGCGCGGTCGTCGCGAGTCCGACTTTGCGCGGCCCAACGACAATTCACTGGGCCGGGTGGCGGCAATCCTATCGATCCTCGGAACTTTAATCGGCTTTACCGACCTGCAGAACTTTTTGCACAGCGACCCGGCTCCGCAATACCAGGACATGGTCGCGGCATCGGCGGCAACACGGGATAGCCGCGCCGCCGTCACGCGCCCTCAGGCGCAACAGCAGTATCGGGCAGAGTTCGGATATTTTGACACCGAAGCGGACGCAAAGAACGGCTTCCGCCGGTGGCAACGCTTCTACCCCGCCGCCTTCAACGCCAGCCGATTCTATGTTCACCGGACCCACACGACACTGGGGACCCCGGTTTATGTCGTGCACTCGACGGCAATGCCGGAATATTATAAAGTGCAGGACGTCTGCCGGCGCATTCAAAACACGGGCATCAACTGCTATACGACTCCGGCAAACTGAGCCTCCCCTGCGTGAACGGAACCGCCGACCTTGGAAATCAGAGCCGCAGCGATATCCGATGCCGCCGGTATTGCGGGTCTGATCAACCGCGAAATCCGCACGGGTCTCGCCATCTGGCGCAATGCCGAACGGCCCGAGTCAGAGATTGCGGCGTTGCTGAGTGACCGGATTACAGCAGGACAGGCGGTCTATGTCGCGGCGGCAGACGGCCTGATTGCCGGATGGGCGGGATACGGTCCCTTCCGTTCCGGTGAAGGATACCGGCATACGATGGAGCATTCGGTACATATCGCGCCCGCCTATCAGCGCCGGGGCCTCGCAACCCGCCTGATGCAACAGCTCGTTGCTCACGCCGACAAGGCCGATGTCCACAGCCTGATCGGCGCGGTCGAAGCGTCAAACAGCGCCAGCCTCGCCTTGCACAAAAAGCTGGGTTTCTCCGAAGTAGGACGCCTGCCGGAAATCGGTAGAAAATTTGATCAATGGCTGGATCTGGTTCTGGTGCAACGGATCGGCCTGACCCGATAATCGCATATCGAGACTCAATTCGGGGTATAAGTTGCGAGTGTGGCACTGACCTGCACGGGCAGCCGGCTCAGCATTCTTCCGATTTGTCGGATGTTTTAGCACTCTTATCGTCTTCAGCCTCGGCGGCTATCCGGTCGATCCTCGTCAGGATTTTCGCATAATCCTGTGTCATCGCGTCCAGCATGACCCGCAAGGCGGGCTGCAGGACGCCGCGCTTTTGCGTCTCGATCAGGCGATCCGCCGCAGCGCGCAGAACCGCCTCCTGCGGCGTTTCCTCCCGGCCCATAATCAGTGCGTCCGACGCATCACGCCGACGGATCGGCGTGGCACCGTCAGCCACAGCATTGATTTTATGAATCTTCGGGTAAGGCATGCCACTCCGGGAGGCCGGTTAATCTTCGTTTACCACTACGATTTTCGTGCCACCCGAAAGCCGGTGCAGAAATTTCCCCGTATCCGCCGTTAAAATGATTTAACGCCCCCGGGACAGACACAGGGGACGTCATGGCCGGATCAGTAGAAGGCAAGACAGCAATCATCACCGGCGCGTCGCGCGGTGTCGGCCTCGCCATTGCGCGGCGTTTTTTCAAGGCTGGCGCAAGCGTCATCCTCGCGGATGCGGACGAAGAAACAATCCAGAAAGAGGCGCTGGCCCTCGACGAAACAAAACAGCGCGCGATAAGTTTCCGCTGCGACCCGACCAAACGGCTTGATCTCAACAACCTGATGGCGGCGGCGGTCGACGCCTATGACGGTCTTGATATTCTTGTTCACACGGCTTCGGTTGTCGCCGCCGGTGATGCGCTTGATCTCGAGGAATCCGAATTCCAGCGCGCGTTGGACGTCAACGTCAAATCCTCGTTTCTCCTGACGCAGATCGTGGCAAAACACATGATCAAACGCGCGAAAGAGAACGACCAGAAAAGTGCGAACGGGGCGATCGTGAACGTCTCGGCACTCAACAGCTACAGTGTTATTCCCAACCGCTTTGCGCTTGGCGTCTCGATGGCCGCACTCGATCAGTTGACGCGCAGCTTTGCCGTTGCGTTCGCCGAGGAAGGCATCCGCGTGAACGGCATCGCGCCGGGGGGCATTTCAGGCCGGTTCTCGGGCCTCAGCGATCCCGAGGCGCGCAAGGCGATTGTCGAACGCACGCCGATGCACCGGCTAGGCGAACCCAGCGAAATCGCCGACGCCGCCCTTTTTCTGGCCTCGGATCAGGCGAGCTTTATCACGGGACAGGTCATCGTGGCCGATGGCGGGCGCTCGATCTTCGATATGCCGATGCCCGACTCGGACAGCGAGGGCGACAAATGAAAATAGCGACCTGGAACATCAACTCGGTCCGCCTGCGCGAGCCGATTGTCCTTAAACTGCTGCAGGACAGGCAGCCCGATGTCCTGTGCCTTCAGGAAACCAAGTGCCCTGACGATAAATTCCCCCACGATGCTTTTGACGCCCTCGGATATACCCACCGCGCGATCCGCGGGGAAAAGGGCTATAACGGCGTCGCGATTCTCTCCAAGCACCCGATAGAGGCCAGCGCCTACAACGACTTTTGCGGTAAAGGCGATTGCCGCCACCTCTCGGCCACGATCAACGGCATCACAATTCACAATTTTTACGTTCCGGCGGGCGGCGATATTCCCGACCGTGATGCCAATCCTAAATTCGGGCACAAACTCGATTTCGTCGATGAGATGACCCGTTGGTTCGGTGAAAAGGGCGAAGCGCCCGCCGGACCGTCCATCCTTGTCGGCGATCTGAACATTGCGCCGATGGAACATGACGTCTGGTCACACAAGCAACTGCTGAAAATCGTCAGTCACACGCCGGTCGAGGTTGAAAAATTGCTCGCCGTGCAAGCAAGCCGGAACTGGATCGACGTCCCGCGCCATTTCACCCCTGCGGATGAAAAGCTTTATTCGTGGTGGAGCTATCGGGCGAAGGACTGGGAAAAGGCAGACAAAGGGCGGCGGCTGGATCACATCTGGGCCACGCCGGATCTGAACGACGCACTCAAGGCATGCGAGACGCTGAAACCGGCGCGCGGCTGGGAAAAGCCCTCGGATCATGCGCCGGTGATTGCGACCCTCGCGCTATAAAAGTCCTTCCGGGCGGTTCCGGCGCATCACGCGGCTTGCACCCTGTGGCCGCACACCGCATATCTGACTCATGTCAGAGCGCCAAAAGCCCCGCGTCTTCAAAGCCGATGATCCGGTTTTGACGATCGCCCCGCCCCCCTCGTCTATCGAGGCTGATCCCCTGTTGCCGGAGGCCGAAATCCTCCGCGCTCCCGCGCCGCGCCGCGCAGGTTTGTGGACGATCTTCTGGGCAGCGGTATTCGGGCTCATCAGCCTTGCTATGGGCGCGGCAGCCTATGATTTTGTCACCGGATTGATTGCCAGCCGCGCTTGGCTGGGCTGGATTGCCGTCGGTCTGATGGCGATCATCGCCGCAGGATTGCTGATTTTTACCCTGCGCGAAGTTGCCGGACTGTCCCGCTTACAGCGGATAGACGGGTTGCGCAGCGATGCCGAACTTGCCTGGGAAACGCTGGACCGGAAACGTGCCGACGACGTGCGGGACCGTCTGACCGCCCTCTATCGTTCCAGACCGGAACTTGACCGGTCCCGCGCCCTGATCAACGAACGCGCGGGCGACTCGCCGGATGCCGACGCGCTCCTGACGCTGTTGGAACGCGAGACGCTGCGGGATCTGGATGCCGAGGCATTGGAGGCCGTAAAAACCGGTGCCCGTTCTGTGGCGGCGGCAACGGCCCTGCTGCCCATCGGATTGCTCGACGCTGCCGCCGTGCTGTTCCTGAATGTCAGAATGGTGCGCCGCGTCGCGGCAACCTATGGCGGCAGAGCGGGATGGCTCGGGTCGTGGCGGTTGCTCAAACAGGTCGCCTTTCACCTTGCGGCGACCGGCGCAATCGCCCTCGGGGATGACCTTCTCGGTGCGGTTCTGGGCGGCGGCGCATTGGCTAAAATATCGCGGCGCGCGGGCGAGGGCTTGCTCAACGGCGCATTGACGGCCCGCATCGGGGTCGCCGCGATGGAGGTATCACGACCACTGCCCTACCGGAAGCTGTCCAAACCATCGGTGAAAAAAGTCGCCGCCGCAGCCCTGAAGCGCGGCGGCTGATCAGGCGAAGCGATTTACTCGTTTAGCGACCAGTCATAGCGGTCGTCATAGATGCTGCTCGCACCCGACGGCCCGCCATATTGCGCCAGATGCGCAATAACCCCGGCATCCGTGCCGCCGAAATCGGCTTTATACCATTCGAAGATCGACGAAACGACAAGCCCGTTTGCCGTCATTTCAGCGCCGCGCGGATGAGAAACATAGTCGCGCGCGGCCTGATCCAGGTCGCTGCCCAGTGTCGCCGCCGTAAAGGCCGTCGTCCGCAAATTTGGGCAACCGATGGACGCACAATTCACCGCATAATGAATGCGTGCATCGCGCCAGATCGGGCGCAGAATACCGTGCTCGATATCATTCAGCGATAACGCACGACCGGAAACGGTGACGACTTTCTCATCCCATGGCCCTCGCGAAAAAAAACCGCCGCCAATATCGCGGATCGATTGCACCGGATAATTGTCGAGGATCACATCGACGGTCTTGGCATTGTAGAGGTTGATCCAATACGCCATGGCCGCGTCGCGTGTCAGGGTGGTCGGATCGGTCGCGGCAAGGGCTGCGATGTAGCTTTTCAGCGTGCCCTGGGCCGCCTTTGCCGCCGCGTAATTCACGCGGTTCACACCGTCTGCGCCGCGCGAAACATACGAGGCGAGAAATCCGTTCCAACTTGAATGATCAACAGCAGGCGTTGCGCCGAACTGAGTCCAATGGTTGTCAATCAACACCGACGCCGGTGCGGCGGATGCCGGGACACTTGTGGTGGCGGCAACGGCGACAGAGGCGAAGGCGGCAAGGGCGTTACGGCGATTGAACATGATTTCCTCAAACAGATTGTTGATTTCTACACAGGGAATATACGAACGGCAGGACCTCGGGTTCCACACCCCCAACGGCGTTGTGAGCGTGCGTGAACGCCCTGAAACACTTGATACAGAAACAAAAAAAACGCCGCCCCGAAGGACGGCGTCGGATTTCATTGTCTTCGCGGATTTCGCAAAACCGGCTTCGCCAAACCGCTTAGTGACGGTGGTGGCGACGGTGATGCGCGCGGCGGTGACTGCGGTGATGCCCGCGATGTGCGCGGTGGCTGCGATAGTGGCGGCGATGGCCAAAGCTGTGTCCCGAACTAAAGCCGAAAGACAGAGTGACCGGCGGAGCATAGTATCGCGGCGCCGGCGCGTAATAATATTGAGGTGCAGGCGCATAATAGCGTGGCGCCGGAGCGTATTGCGGCTGTGCCACATACCCGTTGTTGTAATAGCCGTTATTCGCTTGTGCAGCCGATCCGAGGATTGATCCCAGGATCAGGCCGCCGGCGATACCGGCTACAACAGCACCGCCATCGGCGTGTGCCTTTTTCGTCGGAACGGCAGCTGCGGCGATGATTGCAACGCCGAATGCGGCAGCCCGCAGCAAGTTCTTGATCGATGTCATATCTGAATTCCTCTCGTTAGCGCCCAGCCAACCCTAAAACGAACATAGTATAGGATCGAAAAATTGACAGTAAAAACCCTAAATGGTGCGCTGTGGGCCTGCTATTCAACCGGAGCGGTTAAACAATCCAGGCCTTGATACTATTCGATAAAACGCCCCGGCCCGCTAAAAGTTCCTGAACTTTTTGCGGGCCGGGAGTTTCAGTCAGTAGCGGTGCGGGTGCGCATATGGCGACACCAGGGGACCGGCAACACGCTGATTGTTTGCCAAACGGCGAATACGCTGCGACTGACGCGACAACTTATTTTGCAAAGCCGCCTCCTCCGCCTGATCAATCACGCCGTCATTGGCCTTAAAGGCACGGAACTGATCGCGAATACTCCGCATCTTTTTGCGCAGCTTGCGGCGTTCTCCCGACTGCAGATCACCCCGATCAACAGCATTGCGGATACGCGACCGCTGGCGGTCGATGCGGCGTTCAATTATCGCCGTTGCATCAAAGCGCGGCAGGATAGGCGCAACATACGATGGCGTCGTCCAGTTCGTCACCGAATAGCTCGGGGTGGCATAGGTTGGCGCTGTGTAGGTCGTACCGTAGCTTGGTGCCGTGTAGCTGGTGGCATAGTTCGGCGCTGTGTACGACGGGGCGGTGTAACTTGGCGACGTGTAGGTCGTGCCATAGCTTGGCGCAGTGGTATAAATCGACTGCGCAGCATAGCTCGGCGTCGTGTAACTTGGCGCGGTATACGTGGTGACCGGCGATGCATACGTCGTAGTGGACGCCGGCTGGATGTAGCTCGTTGACGGCTGCACGTATTGAACGGTGCTGCTCGGCTGAACCTGTTCGATCGGCCCGAGATTGATGGTTGGCGCGTTATACGTCGTGCCATAGGTCACCGGAGCCGCAGTCGTCGTCGAATGATGCGAGTGAGAATAGGACTCGTGGGCCGAGGCACCGGACGCTGCAAAAGCGCCGGCGAGCGCGAGACTTGCGATGGTTGTATTCTTAAACATGGTGGCTTCTCCCTTCATTTGACCGAAACGGAAGTATTTCCGGTGCGGTTCTCATCCTGAAGCGAGTATGGAACGCCGCCCCCACACGTTTCCGTCGCTCAAACGAAAGAAACATCCGGTCGATCACGGTTCCGTTAGAAATCGGTGATTTCGCCGCCTTGCCGCCATACTCTCACCGGCCTTTCGACCGGTTTCGTGAGAGTAATTTCTGAACTACTCCCGGTAACACATTGTAAAAAATCCTGTTAACCATGAAAATGGTGTGTCATAGCTCGATGAAACAATCCGCGACCCCGCTAAACGAGGGCCGCAAAACGAGCAGTATATGATCCGAGGCGCAGACGAAATCCGCGCTCAAACGCGCATGAGGGCGACGCAGTTTCTGCGCCGCCCCCTTGGTATGCTCGCGAGTGCCTCTAACCCAGTATCGAGCTTAGCGGGTCGCCGTCCGGTTTCTGCGAACCGATCCGCCGACCCTGCTGTCGTTCTAATAACGCGGCGTCTGGGCCGGCGCGCCCCAGAAACCCGGAGCCGCTTGGCCCCACTGTCCTTGAGTGTATCCGGGCGCGGTCGCGTATCCCGGTGCGCTGAACGTCGAACCGAAGTCATATCCACCGGCAGTTACACCTGCTCCGAATGTCGGCATCGCGTAACCGCTCGGCATCGACGGATAAGTCGGGAAGGTTGCAGCGGTAATACCGCGTTGCTTCAACTCGTCCGAAAGACGGCTCAACCGACGGCTGATTTTCTGCTCTTCAGCCTGATCAATCACGCTGTCAGCCCGCGCTTTGTCGAGCAGATTGCTGATTTTCTGAAGCTTACCGCGCAGATGATTGGCGTCGGAAGCTGTAAGGCGGCCTTTGTTTTCGTTCTCGGCAATACCGCCCGAGATCACAGCGATCTGGTCCGCGAAACCGTGAACCGTCGCGCCTGCACCCAGTTGGGGCTGGCCCCAGGTTGCGGGCGTGACACCGCTCCAGCCTTGCTGCTGACCCCAGTTTGGCGCGCTATAGCTTGTGCCGTAGTTATAAGAGGGCGCGAGAGCCTGGGCGAATTGCGGCTGTTGCATGGGACGCTGAACGTAAACAGGGCGGTCTACCGTGACGCGCTTTTCGACGTAGACCGGACGATCTACGGGCACAGGAATGCGCTTTTCCACGTAGACCGGCTTTTCGACGGGGACCGGAACCGAGATCCGCTTCTCGACATAGACCGGGCGATCCACCGGAACCGGACGATCAACAGGAACCGCGACGCGGCGCTCGACCGGGAACGGAATACGCTTTTCGACGTAGACCGGGCGGTCAACAGGGACCGGACGATCAACAGGAACCGGACGATCGACGGGGACAGGAACCGAGATCCGCTTCTCGACATAAACCGGGCGATCCACTGGAACCGGGCGGTCAACGGGAACCGGACGATCAACGGGAACCGGCACGGAGACACGTTTCTCGACATAGACCGGACGGTCCACGGGAACGGGGCGATCTACAGGAACGGGAATCCGGCGGTCGACATAGACGGGACGGTCGACGGGGACCGGACGATCAACAGGCACCGGCACATTGCGGTTTACATAGACGGGGCGATCTACGGGAACCGGCACGTTGCGCGTGACGTAGACGGGGCGGTCAACCGGCACGTTCCGCGTGATATAGACGGGGCGGTCCACGGGGCGGTTCACATAGACGGGACGGTCGACGAAGACCTTCTTTTCCACAATGCGTTCAACGACTTGAGGAGCGGCGGCCTGATAGACGGGCTGCTGAATATGCTGGTAAGCCGGGGTCTGGACGTACTGCGCGGGCTGCGGAGCATAGACGGGCTGCGCCTGCGTGTAGGTCTGCTCAACCGGAGCCGCCTGAACGGTGGGCTGATAGACCGGCAGCGGCGCGCTGACGACCGGGGTACTAATCACCTGATTAGCCTGCGCTTTTTGCAAGTTATCGCAAGGCGTACCGGGGCGGTAGCGGACGCCCGAATTCGGCTGGGCGGGTTCAATCGAGTAGGCGAGCTGCTGGCCTGCGCCCAGCGTTGTCTCGGAGTAGCTGGCTGCGGAGATCGGCTGATACGTGCCGGACACGCCATTATGGTCGTCGCAGGCGTATGCCAGCGAGGGGGCCGCGATGCCGGCTGCCAGTGTGAGCGCCGCGATACTCGTTTTAGTAGAAAAAACTCTCATTGCTCGGTCCTCGATTTTTGTATGGAGCGCGCCTGATTCGCTCCCTTTCTTAATAAATCACTTTAAGTAAATTCGCTAAACCTGCAAGAACAATCAATAACGTGTACGGATGATCGTTAACGACGTCTGTTTTCCCGCTCCCCGCCGCGATGCAAAACCCTTGAAATTTCGCGCAAAACTCCCGAACCCCGAGGGAAAACCCGCGCCCGTTCCGCGCAAAACTCTGGAATCGGCGTACAAAGCCTCAGCCGACACGCTCAGGCCGGGGCGACACGCCCGCACTCACCACGATAGGAGGGCGATTTTCCCCGCAAGCGGCACAGCCGATCTCGACCGTTTGAAAGGCGATGACGAGAAACAGCATCGCGGCCCACCGACCGACTCGCGCGGCGGGCAGATGCGCCGCCAACAGGCCGAGGCCCATCAGCAGATAGGTCGCGGCCTTCAACGGTTCGGCCACCGATTTGTCGAGGCCCAGCGCGCTCGCCATACAAAGCGCCGCGATAATCAGATACGGTATTGCGTGTGTCATCGAACAAACTCCACTATTCTTCCGATGACGGCTTTCTGGCCCCGACTCCCGGCGCAGGCGGTTGCCGAACGGTCGCGAAAGGTCGCGAACCCGGCGCTAAGCGATTGATAAACATGGACGCGTATGAGCTTTGGCATTCACTTCGGCGAGTTGATCGCCCGGCATCGCGGCGAACAGGGGCTAAGCCAGCGCGCGCTTGCAATCCGGGCCTTTGACGATGAAAGCCGCAAGCCTCGCATTTCAGAACTGGAGCGCGGCAAGGTCGACAATCCGGCCATCGAGATCGTCGATGCCCTGACCGTTGCGCTGAAACTGTCCGCCGAGGACGTCTCCGCCTGCCGGACGAAGGGGCGCCAGAGGGCCGGCGTGCTGACAGAGCAAGTTCACGTCACTGAAATTAAACGGCGAGACCGAAAGATTGAAGCTTTGAATGAAGAAATCCAAACTCTCCGAGAATCTCTCTCCAAAAAGGAAGAGAAAGTCAGAATAATCAGCTCAATTTTGGAAGCCGGCGATGAATGATATTAATCATCAGCCAACTCCTTTTGACGATCAGGCATTGCTTGAAGAGGCAATAAATCTTCGAGAACAGGGCAATTTCGGTGAAGCCGAGAAAACTTATCGAAGATTACTAGGCATGATCCAAGAACGTTTCGGTGTTACCAGTCGCGAATACGCCATCGGTCTGAGCAACCTTGGCAGTCATCTGGCTTACACGGCTGACACAAAAGAAGCTGAAACTCTCTTTCGCCAAGCGATGAAAATCGAGGAAGACCAGCTCGAATCTGACGACCCTCAAATCGCAAGGTCACTGAACAATCTTGCCGGGCTATTGCATGACATGGGACGCTATGAGGAGGCGGAACCGCTCTTTCGCCGCGCACTAGCGATCGATGAAGCCGCTCTGGGCGCGGAACACCCGAATATGGGCATCTACTATAGCAATCTCGGCGGGTTGATGGTCGCAACGAACCGATACGATGAGGCGGAGCCATTACTTCGCAAAGCTCTAAGATTATCTGAGAGCGCCCTAGGACCGGTACATCCTGACGTCGCTATCCGATTGAACAATCTCGCAGAAATATTCAAGGCGACGGGCCGTTTCGACGAGGCCGAACCCCTCTTTCGCCGCGCACTGGAAGTTGATGAGAAGACACTGGGGTCCGAGCACCCCAACACCGCTATCGACTACAACAACCTCGCAGGCTTGCTCCGCGCAACGGGTCGTTTCGACGAGGCCGAACCCCTCTTCCGCCGCGCACTGGAGATTGGTGAAAAGGCGCTCGGGCCGGACCACCCCACCGTCGCCATCCGCCTCAACAACCTCGCCGGATTGCTGCGGGCGACCGGACGCTATGACGAGGCTGACCCCCTCTTCCAACGCGCCATCGAAATCTTCCGCACCTCCCTCGGCGACGATCATCCCAACACGAAAAAGGTCACCGAAAACTACGAGATTTTCAAAGCAACCCGCGACACCCCATAATCTCCCCCGCCCCGGTCGCCAGAACCGGGGCCTCGCGCCATCAACACCACCCCACCAGCACGAAACCCCCTCACCACCCAGCCCATCGAGATCCCGGGTCTTCGCCCGGGAAGCCCCCACAAACCATCGTGAGCCTTGCCCCGCGCCACATCCCGCGCCATACCACCCGCAACAGTTCCAAATCACGCGAGGCGGCAATGGCCGACGCACCTGAAAAATCCGGTCCCGAGTACAAAGACACGCTCTTTTTGCCGAAAACAGA
>CALGNW010000065.1 GCA_937958345.1 uncultured Neomegalonema sp.
GCTCCATATCTTGATCCATGTGTAACGCGCCCAAATCGAAATGAAACCCTTCGCCGATCTTCTGGAGGCTCTGGTCCTCACGCCCTCGCGCAATGCGAAGCTGGCGCTGTTGACGCGGTATTTCCAAACCGCACCCGACCCGGATCGCGGCTGGGCACTGGCCAGCGTCGCCGGATCGCTCGACCTGCGCAATGCCACCGCCTCAGGCTTGCGAACCATGGTGGAAGAGCGCGTTGATCCCGCTCTCTTTCGGCTGTCTTATGACTATGTCGGCGATCTTGCGGAAACCGTTGCGCTCATCTGGCCTCCCGCCGAACCATCCGCACCCTTGCGCCTTTCCGATGTGGTTGAGACCCTGCAAAGCGCAACGCGCCCCCAAGCGCAAAAGCACATTGCCGGATGGCTCGACCGCCTCAATGCGTCAGAGCGTCTGGCACTGATCAAGCTGGCAACCGGAGGCTTGCGTGTTGGCGTCTCAGAGCGCAATGCGAAAACCGCCCTCGCCGCCATGCGCGCCGACCCTGAGGCCACCCTGTCTCAGATCGAGGAAATGTGGCACGGGTTAGAGCCGCCCTACACCGCGCTGTTCGCATGGCTGGATGGCAGCGCCCCGATGCCCCAAGTCGATTTGCGCCTCGCCTTTCGCCCGGTCATGCTCGCGCATCCCTTGGATAGCGGGCTGTATTCCGCCGAAGAACGCAAAGCCGGATTACACGAACAGGAAGACTCCGCGACATGGACCCTCGAACGCTTGAACGCCAAGCTTGATCCCGCCGATTACAGCGCCGAGTGGAAATGGGACGGCATCCGCGTACAGGCAATATCGCTCGACGCCGAACGCCGACTCTATACCAGAATGGGCGAAGACATCAGCGCCAGCTTCCCCGACGTCATCGCCAATATGACCTTTCAGGGTGTGGTGGACGGAGAGCTTCTCGTCGCCCGACCCGGCGATACGGCCCTGACCATCGCACCCTTTGCCGACCTGCAAAAACGGCTGGGCCGCAAATCTCCCGGCGCAAAAACCCTGCGCGATAATCCCGCACATATCCGGCTCTACGATCTGCTGCATGATGGCACAGAAGACATCCGCAGCGCGCCCTTCCAAGATCGGCGAGCGCGGCTCGACGCTTGGTTTGCAGAGCAGCCAGTCCTCGACGGCGTCGATCTCTCGCCCCTCGTTCCCTTCGACACATGGGAAGCTCTCGCCGCTCTGCGCGCCACCTCGCGCGATGCAGGGGAAGAGGGCTTGATGCTCAAACGCCTCGACTCATCTTACGTCGGCGGTCGCCCGACCGGGCCATGGTGGAAGTGGAAACGCGATCCCCTCTCTGCCGATTGTGTGGTGATGTACGCCCAGCGCGGCCACGGCAAACGCTCGTCTTATTATTCCGATTTTACCTTCGGCTGTTGGCGCGACGGTCCCGATGGCACTGAACTCACCCCTGTCGGCAAAGCCTATTCAGGCTTCACCGATAAAGAGTTGGTTAAGCTGGATAAATGGGTTCGCGATAACACAACCGAACGCTTCGGCCCGGTACGCGCCGTGAAACGCGGTTTGGTATTCGAGGTCAGCTTCGACGCCGTACAACGCTCGACCCGCCATAAAAGCGGCATCGCCATGCGCTTTCCGCGCATCAAGCGCATCCGATGGGATAAGCCCGTTCATGAGGCAGACCGCCTGAGCGCACTCGAGGCTTTGATCTTTGACGGGACCGGAAAAGACACCGACAGTCACACTGCGGCAAAAAGTTAACAGCGCCTGCCGGAGGTCAGGACAGGTTCGACGCACGCGTGGTAGGATCGCAGGCAAGGGGGAACCGTGCCATGAAATACATCGCACTCGTGCTTGCTCTGTTTGCGCTGCCCGCCCATGCGCAGCAGGGCGCACCGATAAATGTGCCGACTAAGGGCGGCACGATGACCATCAATCTGCTGGGGCTGATTACATCAGAGTCGATGGCTGAAGTCGTCCGCACCGCACAGGATGCCGTGCTGACAGGGGTCGAAGAGATTCAAATTCAGATCAGTTCGGGCGGTGGCAAAGTCTATGCCGCGCGGTTTGCCGTGAACGCTCTGGCTGCGCTGCCGATCAAGGTAACCACCGTCGCCATGTCGGATGTTTCCAGTTCCGCCGTCGCTCTCTTCTGTGCGGGCGAGGAACGGTATGTAGCCCCCGGCGCGACCGTCTATCTGCATCAGCTCACCCGCTTTGCGGAACGCTCGATGAAGACGGCATCGGCTCAGGAACGCGAGGACCGGATCGTGCAAGGCTGGTATAATGGCATGCTGGAAAATTGCCTCGCCAAGCCGGAATTCATGAAAGAGCTGCGCTCTTATGAAGAGCGTGACATGATTCTCGATGATGTCGATATCAGGCGTCTCGGGATGGCCAATGCTGATTTTCCCGACCTGCGCACGAAGAAATACTTTGGCCGGGCCATTAATATCGTTCCGCGCCATTATTCCTCGGGGCAGGACGGTCGTCGTTAGATTTTCAGTAAAGGCATCGCCGTGGCCGCCCAAGACCCTCTCTTTCCGGAAAGTGCTGTTATCCATGGCGTGACGGTCAGGCGTGCCGCGCTGACAGGCACTGAACAGGCGGATTTGCTGGGCGAAATTCAGGATATTGCGCGGGTTTCGCGCCCGTTTTCCCTGATGACGGGGTGGGGCAAGCCCATGTCGGTTAAGATGACGGCGGCGGGGCGATTCTGTTGGTTTTCGGACCGCAGGGGATACCGGTATATCGAGGCTCACCCCGAGACAAACGCAGCGTTTCCGCCGATTCCGGCGCTTGCCTTGGCGGTTTGGTCTCAGTTTGAAACCCGTGTGCCGCCCGACTGCTGTCTCATCAACTACTATGGCGAGGGGGCGCGGATGGGGTTGCATCAGGATCGGGACGAGGCGGATTTCGGCTATCCTGTTGTTTCTATTAGCCTTGGAGACCCCGCCCTGTTTCGTATCGGCGGGATCGAGCGCAAGGACCCGACGCGCAGCTTTTGGCTCGAAAGCGGAGATGCTATGGTATTACAAGGGGATAACCGCTTGGCCTTCCACGGGATCGACCGGATCAAGTTCGGCGGGAGCGGCCTTTTGCCCAAGGGTGGCCGCCTGAACCTGACATTGCGGAGGGTTGCCGAAGCGTAACCCTCTGATTATAAATCAATTTCCCTCTCGCCGGCACGGTCCGCCGCCGTGTAAAAACAGCTACGACGGCCAGTATGGCAGGCCGGACCCTTCTGATCGACGCGCAGCAGCAGGCAGTCCCGGTCGCAATCGACGCGCATTTCGATCAACTCCTGAGTGTGCCCTGAGGTATCGCCTTTGCGCCAGAACTCACCCCGAGAGCGCGACCAGTACACCACACGCCCTTGCTTTAGCGTCTCTTTTACGCTTTCCGCATTCATCCATGCCAGCATCAGCACTTCACCTGTGTCATGCTGCTGGGCAATCGCAGGCAACAGCCCCTGATCGTTAAAGGTGAGTGATTTCGGATCGAACGGAACGGTCATAGGCTTGCTCGGCTTTCACATTTGGCGGCTAGGCGCTATATTGCATTGTCTGGCGGTCGGCGCGACTGCAACAAGGGGATGGGCGATGGTTGACCTTATCAGTTTGTATTCAAAGAGAATTTTGGCACTCGCGGCTGACATTCCGCACACGGACCGTCTGGCCGAACCCGATGCCACCGCGACCAAGCGGTCCCCCCTCTGCGGGTCGATGATTACCGTTGACGTTAACGTCCATAGAGGTCGAATTACCCAATTCGGTCAAGATGTTAAGGCCTGCGCTCTGGGTCAGGCGGCGGCGGCTGTGCTGGGCGAACACGCGGTGGGACTCAGTCTGGACGAGGCCCGTGCGGTCCGCGAGGACCTGCGCGCCATGCTCAAAGAAGGTGCATCTCCCCCCGACGGCCTGTTCGAAAAGCTGAAATTGCTAGAGCCTGCAAGGGATTACAAGAACCGGCACGCGTCGATTATGCTGGCTTACGACGCCACAGTCGAGGCGATGGAATCAATCGGGGCACAGCTTTGCGCCGACGGTTAAGGCCCGGGCAAAACTCTTCAACGCCGTGGCAAAACTCTCGAAAACCCGCGCAAAACTCTGAAAATGTCTCTCAACTTTTCTGAATCGCCCGTCCGAACGCCGCAAAACCCCTAAATCACCACCCGCCGCGTGCCGACGACCTCGCCGTTGAAATTGGCGATGTCGGTCCCGAGGTAGTGCCGCGCGGTCGGATGGTCCGCGTCCAAGACGCCCACCCGCACCATCAGCGCGGCGCACAGCGACTCGCTTGCCGCCGTGTTGCCGTCATCGACTTTCAGACAAAACCCCAGACCCTTCTCGGGGCAGATGCCGGTGAAGACGCCGTCGGCTCCGGTCTTGACCACCGCGCGTCCGCCGCTGGCGCGGGTCAGCGCCAGACAGGCGCGCCCTTCGCCCGACACCAGTTCGGGATGCGCCGCCATTGCCGCGACCAGCGCGCCTGCCGCCGCGCCGCGCGCGCCGCCAAACACCTCGGGCTTGGCGAATTTGGCCATCGCCCCGGCAATGCCCGACAGCGACGCGGCAAAGTTCGGGGCCGAACATCCGTCAATCCCGAACAGCAGAGGCAACTCGGTTCCGGTCACATCGGCAAAGGCATCGGCCACCGCCTTTTGCACCGGCGCATCCGGCGTCAGATACCCATCGGGCGCCGCGCCGATATGGCGGGCGAGGGTCAGAAATCCGGCATGCTTTCCCGAACAGTTGTTCAGCACCCGCGTTGCCGTCCGGTCCTTTGCCTTCACGGCGGGGTCGCGCGGCGGCTGCGGTCCGCACAGCAAATGATCGGGCGACAGGCCCAGCGCGCCCAGCCACGCCTCCACCGCGTCGGTATGAATCGCCGCCCCCTGATGCGAGGCGCAGGCCAGCGCGAGGTGCGATGGCCTCAGGTTTGCCGCCGCCGCCGCACCCGACTCGATCAACGGCAGCGCCTGAATCATTTTGATGGACGAGCGCGGCAGGATCGCGGCCCCGGCATCGCCCCACGCCTCGACGATATCGCCGGACGGTGTACAGATCGCGGCGGCGGCGCGGTGGCGGTTTTCGGTCATCGGCCCGCGCGTTGTTTCGACCAGGATCGGATTCGTCACGGACACTTACCTCGGGTTGGGGCTTGGACTCTTTTACGCCGGAAACGGCCAAACAGCACGGAACTATCTTTACGCCTCGGGGGTTCATAGGCCGAGGAGAAGGTTATGTCTAAACACACCGGAGCCGACCGCTCCGTTAAAAAAGAAAGCTATAACAGCAGTTCGGCTCCCGCCGTGTGGATCGTGGTGACGGCCAGTACGTTTCTGGTGGTGGTCGCCGTGATCGGAACTGTCTGACGCCTCACGCCTCCGCGCCCAGCGGGCGCGTCAACAACCGCTCGATTGCCGCATCCACGTCGATTTCGTCTGACAGGATAGCATGGACCGTCTCGCAAATCGGCATCTCGACGCCATGCCTGCGCGCCAGCGCGACCGCTGATCCGGCGGTGTGCGTGCCCTCGCTGACACCGATGGCATGTGTTGCGTCGGCGGGATTGCCCAACCGCAGACCGGCGGCAAAGTTCCGCGACCGGTCCGATCCGCAGGTCAGAACCAGATCGCCCATGCCCGACAAACCGGCCAGCGTCTCGGCCCGCGCGCCCAGTGCCAGCGCCAGCCGCGTCATCTCGGCAGCTCCGCGCGCGACCAGTGCGGCCCGCGCACTTTCGCCCAGCTGGCGGGCGGCGACGATGCCGCACGCGATTGCCAGCACATTTTTGATCGCGCCGCCAACCTGCGCGCCGGTCACATCGTCGCTGGCATAGGGGCGGAAGCTTTGCGTGCCGAGGCGCTGTTGCAACGCGCCTGCCGCTGCCATATCAGGCGCGGCGATTGTCACCGCTGTCGGCAGGCCGCGCACGACATCGGCGGCAAAACTCGGGCCGGACAAGACCGCCATCGGGTTGTCCGAGACGGCGGCGGCGATTTCGGTCGGCAAGGCTCCCGTACCGCGCTCTACCCCCTTCGAGCACATGACGACGGGCGCATCGGCACGCAGATGAGGGGACAGCATGGCCAGCGTGTCGCGCGTCGCCTGCACCGGACCCACACATAACACCGTGGCGGCACGGCGCAGGATCGCGGGATCAGCCGACGCTTCGATTCCGTCGCTCAGGGGAACGCCGGGCAGATAGGCGGATCGCCGCGTCAGATTGATCTCGTCCACGGCCCCCGCCCGCCGCGCCCACAACACCGTGGGAACACCGTTTGACGCATAAAGCTGCGCCAGCGCCACGCCCCAACTGCCGCCGCCGATCACGCCGATGATTTCTTCTTTGCTCATGCCTTCGCACCGCGCTTGCCGTATTTCGCAACCGGCGTTGCCGCCGTATCCAACGGCCAGCGCGGACGTGGCGCCAGGGTCAGACTGTCAGTATGCCCGCCCGCATACCGTTCCAGCCCCGCCCACGCAATCATCGCCGCGTTATCTGTACACAACGACAGGGGCGGCGCGACCAGCGCAAACCCCTGCGCGCCGGCAACCGCATCCAATCCCGCCCGCACCGACTGGTTCGCCGCAACGCCTCCGGCCACGGCCAGCACAGGGGCGGCCACTTCGGGATGCGCCTCGCGGAACACCGCCATCGCCTTGCCCGTCACCCGTGTCAGCGCCTCGACACAGGCCGCCTGAAATCCTGCACACAGATCGGCCTGATCCTGCTCGCTGACCGGCCCTGCGGCGCGCAACCCGTCCAGCTTGACCCGCAACGCGGTCTTTAATCCCGAGAACGAAAAATCCAGACCCTTGCGCCCGATCAGCGCGCGCGGAAAATCAAACCGCGCCGCATCGCCGCCCGCCGCCTTACGCTCGACAGCCGGACCCCCCGGAAACCCGAGGCCCATCAGCTTCGCGGTTTTGTCGAAGGCCTCGCCCGGCGCATCATCCAGTGTTGTGCCCAACCGCGCGTATGCGCCGGGGCCGCTGACACTCAACAACTGGCAATGCCCGCCCGACACCAGCAACAGCAAAAACGGATAGGCGACGCCGTCGGTCAGGCGCGCGGTCAGCGCATGCCCCTCCAGATGATTGACCCCGACCAGCGGCTTGCCCGATCCGATCGCCAGTCCCTTGGCACAGGACACGCCCGAAATCAGTCCACCGATCAGCCCCGGCCCCGCCGTCACGGCAATCGCGTCCATATCGGCCAGACCCAGCCCTGCGGTGCGCAGCGCCTCTCGGACAGCGACATCCAGTTTTTCGGCATGGGCGCGCGCGGCAATCTCGGGAACCACGCCCCCGAACGCGCTGTGCAGGTCGGTCTGGTCATACACAATGCTCGACAAAATCTCGCCCGGCGGCGCATCGGCCACCCCGCGCACCACGGCGGCTGCGGTCTCGTCGCAACTCGATTCGATCCCAAGGACAGTGAAGGCTGTCATCTCTGGTGTTCTTCCGTGGTCTGTGATTACGGTGTCTAATAAGTGTTACAGCCTAGCCCGCCGAGAGCCAATATGTCCGCGTACAGCCCCGACCGACCGATCCGCATCGGAACCCGTGCCAGCCCGCTCGCGATGGCGCAAGCCCATGAAACGCGCAATCGTCTGATCGCGGCCCATAATTTACCGCCCGAGGCGGTCATTATCATCGACATGACCACCACCGGCGACCGGCGGCTCGAACTCAAACTCGGCGAAATCGGCGGCAAGGGTCTTTTCACCAAGGAAATCGAGGCGGCGCTGGTGGATCGCAGCACCGATCTCGCGGTCCACTCGATGAAGGATATGCCGACCGTTCTGCCCGACGGCATGGAAATCAGCACATTGCTGCCCCGCGAAGACGTCCGCGATGCCTTTATCAGCCCCAAATACACCAGCATCGACGACATGCCCGCCGGTGCGCTGATGGGCACGGCCTCGCTGCGCCGTCAGGCTCAACTGCTCCACCGCCGCCCGGATCTCAAGGTCGGGCTGTTTCGCGGCAATGTACAAACCCGCCTGCGCAAGCTGGACGAGGGCGAGGCCGATGCGACCTTCCTCGCAATGGCGGGGCTCAGCCGCCTCGGCATGACCGATGTTGTCACCGCAAGGATGGAAATTGACGACATGCTTCCGGCGGTGGCGCAGGGCGCGGTCGGGATCGAAATCCGCAGCGACGACGACGCCATCCGCGAAATCCTCGCCCCGCTGAACTGCAAGGAAACCGAGATCCGCACCAACGCCGAACGCGCCTTCCTCAACGCCCTCGACGGTTCGTGCCGCACCCCGATTGCCTCGCTGGCGACCATCGACGGCGACCGCCTGTTCCTGCGCGGCGAGATTCTGCGCCCCGACGGGTCCGAATGCTTCAAAACCACCCGCGAAGGCCCGCTGTCGGACGCCATAGCGATGGGCCGCGACGCCGGTGCCGAACTGCGCGCCAAGGGCGGCCCCGATTTCTTTGTCGGGCACTGACCGGCCCCGGATTCTCGTCACCCGTCCGCTGCCTCAGGGCGCGCGGACGGCGCAAGTGCTGCGCGCGTCGGGATACGAGCCGGTCCTCGCGCCCATGCTGCGCATCATGCCGCTTACCCCGCCGGAATTTCCCGATTTGACAGCGGTGCAGGCGGTTCTGGTCACCAGCAGCAACGGCATCGACGCCCTCGCAAGGCTGACCGGCCAGCGCGGTGTCAGGGTTCTGACAGTCGGCGACCGCACCGCCCTTGCCGCCCGCACCGCCGGCTTTGCCAATGTCACCTCGGCCTCCGCCGACGGCACGGCGCTGCTGGACCTCGCGGCACGAACGCTGGACCCGTCCGCAGGGCCGCTGGTCCATATCCGGGGCAAAGACGCCGCCGTCACCTTCGGCGCATTGCGCGAGGCGGGCTTCGCCCTGTCCGAAATCATCGCCTACGCGGCGCAAACCGTCCCCGATCTGCCCGCCAAGGCACAGACCCCGCCCCCCGCCGCCGCGCTGATCTATTCCGCCCGAACCGCCGCCGCCTTCCGCGACGCACTGGCCCGCACAGCCCTCGATCCGGCACAGCTTATCGTCATCGGAATCAGCGCCGCCGCAACCGCACCGCTAAAATCATCGGGCGCACGCATAGCCGTCGCGGAAACACCCGACGAAACCGCCGTTTTACAGGCCCTCAGCACCGCTCTGCCGCCCCCGGCAAAAAAGTGACGTTCACGAAATCCTCAGGCTTGCAAACTAAACCGGACGGCAGTAGCGTCCGCGCGAATTGGCAACCACTCGCCAAACCAGTATGCCGCTTTAGCTCAGCTGGTAGAGCACGTCATTCGTAATGACGGGGTCAGGTGTTCGAGTCACCTAAGCGGCACCATTTCTTTTTTAAGGTTGTTGAGACCAGCTAACAACTTGAAAGGTATGGTGGTTTTTGGTGTTCGATAACCCTCATTTCGGCGGTATGCAATCCGCTCTGCAAAGGCCAATCTGAGGACAGTGTTTTGCAGGGCGATGCGCCCGGAAGCCCAAATTTTCCAAGGGTTTGCCAGAAACATCAAAGCGTGTTCGAGACATTTATCGAAGTTCCCAACAGGCACGGCGCTTGATGCCAGTTTTTCGCGCATGGCGCTCATATTTTGCTCCAATCGGGCAATGCGTTTCTCATAGGCTTTGACGACGGAAGGCGTGTCGGTTTCAACGATCCGTTCGAGCAAGGTCTTGACTTCCTTTTCGGCTTTGAGAATGTCGCGTTTCAGGGGCCGGTGCATTTCCGCCATCTGCGCAGCGCGACCATCCCATGCCGCCTTGAACATCTCACGCGCCATTGCAAAAACAGACGGAGCAGGCTGCAAGGTGCGAACGATCTCTGCAAACCCTGATTCCATCTCTGCGCGCGAAATCGACTTGCGCTAGCTCTCACAGCCTTTCGTGTCGCAAAGGTAATAGGGATGGGTGAGGACATCAGTCACATGCTGATGCGTGATCTTGCCCGCAGGGCTTCATTAGCTTGAGTCCATAAGCGGGGTGCGAAATTATGTAAGTGCTTGCAAGATTTTCGGTCGGATCGACACCGTTTGTCGCATCATTCGCAAAGCGATTGATTAGTGCGGCTTGCTCGAACAAAAATTTGCGACCGTCTCCCGCAGGCGCCGAAGGCTGGACCAGTTCATATGCACGATAGAGTTCAGTTCCGCTTCCAAGGATAATAGCGACTTCGGCAAAAATTGCGGGTGAAAGTGGGACGAGTGCTTCTTCTACGGTAGTTCTCCTATTGAACTGTGCGCCAGCTTTCGATCAGTGTTTCGGCCATACGAATGCCGTCAACCCAAAACTCAGCATCATCAAGTATGGTTGGGTCAGATGGTATACGGATCGATAGTTTCATTCCGTTCGATAAATTCTCCACTTCGCCATGGCAAAGAGGATTGATTGACCGCGACTCTCCTTTGAGCGGCGAACACAGCAAGATCGCTAGATAGGGATCGCCAAGGTATGCGACCTTAAAATGCTGGGTTAGATCAATTTGCGGTGGAGTTCCGTTTTGGAAGGTGTAGTAGCGCGGCCCAAACGCCTTATCGACACTTCCGTTCTCAGAACAAATCGAATCAATCCTGAATGCAAAAACTGAGCGAAATTCGTCTTCGACCGGAATGGCCATATCTGGGTCATTAAGGCGATTGATTTTGAGAGGCGATCCATTGTCTAGAAAAAAAGCAAACCAACGCCCTTTTACATCTAGTGGATCGTCCAATGCCGCTTCAGCATGAGAGAGCCAAGGATTTACATACGAACGATCAATCTGCAATCGACAATCATCCACGACTGCTTCGATCTTCTCGTAGCTGATGGTGTTCACTTTTATAGGTATCATTTCATCTGCAAAGCCTGACCGCGAACCCATCAGTAGGATCGTCGCTGCAATGAATGTTGGGAACCAGTTTTTACTCATCGGTCGGTATGATTTTGCCACCCGCTTACGCAGCATGCGGCTACTTGCGAATGCCATGCAAACTAGACGTGAAGATACAAGTATTTGACGTCGCCAGGCCCTGCAATCAAAAGGTATGTTGGCTCTATTCATACATTTAAAATATGCCCACATCTCAATTAAGGTGTCAACTCTCCAAGAGTGGGATATTTGGGTGAGGTGCGCCTCCCATTCCGACAATACTTCAAATAAGGTGTTCGAGCTTGCTCCGCTGGAGCGCACCACTTCCCCTACAAAATAAACCCGACCACCACGCATCCCAGCCCGATTGAGGCGATGCCGACGGCGGCCATGTTGACGGCGACGAGGGTTTGCATTTGTGCGGTTGTGTCTTCGGTCTCGCCTGCGCGTCGAATCGCCAGCGCGCGCCAGATGCACCAGCCCAGCATGGCGAGGCCCAATAGGGCCAGCAGGCTGCCCGCTACGATCAATCCGGTGGTCAGCGTCATAAAACTTTCAGCCCTCAATAGGTCAGCGGTTTCCCAGCATAGCTTTCGAACACGCCCGTTGTCGCCATCGACAACGCCTCGAAACGGGTTAACAGCCCTTCGGCGCTTTCCTCGACCGAGATATCGGCGTCTTGCCCGCCCATATCGGTGCGGACCCAGCCGGGGTGATAGGCGCCCACGGCGATGCCGCGCGGTTTCAGCTCGGCGGCCAGATTCACCGCCACATTATTCGCGCCCGCCTTCGAGGCTCGATAGGCATAGGCCTCGCCCTTCGCGGTGGCGCTTGATCCCATTTGCGATGAGATAATCGCGATTTTCCCGGCTTTGCTTTTCAGCAGATGGGGTAGGATGGTCCGCGCGGTAAAGAACGGCCCGGCGATATTCGTTACCAGCGCCACGCGCCACGCGGCCACACTCTCTCCGTCGCTTTCCAACCTGCCGCGAGAGTTCAGGACACCCGCGTTCAGCACCGCAAGATCAATCGCCTCGTCGGTAGCGGCGGCAAAGGCGCTCAGGCTCGCCTCGTCGGTCACATCCAGCGCCCGCACGGTCAGATCACCGGACAGAGCGTGCAAATCGGGGGCGTTCTCAGGCGTGCGCGCGGTGGCAATCACGCGATGTCCCTGCGCCAAGGCCAGCCGCGTCATGGCGAGGCCGATGCCTCGGTTCGCTCCCGTTATCATCACTGTCGTCACAAAGAACTCCCGCATACATTGAGTGAAGGTTTACAAATTTGTGGTTCAGTTGCGTATCACCGCGTTTACAGGAGCAGGAAAATGATCAGGAAAAAATCCATCGCTTTCGACTTCGCTGTTGGTGCGATCATGATTGGGCTTGGGGTTTTGATGCTAACATAAGCCCTTAACAGCCCTTTGCGAGCGAGGGCGTGCGCGGCCCTATGCCCCCGCGCCGCCGCCCGCGATGCGCTTGGCGACATCTTGCGCCAGTTTGGCGATGGCATTCGAATGGGCCTCGGCCAGCGCCTTATAGCCTGTGCCAGACAGCGGAATGCGATAGCTGAAACTGTCTTGATCCCCGTCGCCGCCGCCGGTGCGCACCAGACGGTATTGCCCGGTGAATTCCAGCGCCCCGCCGTTCAGCGTACCGATCAGGCGATCCACCGCCACATCAATACGAATGGCGGGAGAAACGCTTGCGGGCCAGGGTTCGGCGACAATCGCCGCGCCCGTGCTTTGCTTGAGCGCCGAGACAAAGGTGCGGGTTGAGGCCCGTGCAGGTTCGTCTGCCCAGCGGTGATCGTCGGATAACAACACCGAGCCATCCTCGGCCAGCGACGCCACTTGCTGCGCGCGGGCATAAAGGGGCAGGGCGAGTTCCCGCACCGCTATCGTGCCGCCGGAATAGGGCGTGCTGGCGGCAACCTCGGGCGAGGGCAACAGGTAATAGGTCGGGTCTGGCGTCGCGGCACACGCACCGAGCGCCGCGAGACAGGCAATCAAACCAAGGCGGGCAACACGCATCTTATTTTCCCAACAATAGTGAGTTCGGACGCCGCTCGACCGTGGCGGCCAGCGCGGTGATCGCGCGGGCGGCATCGCGCACTTCGCGCAGGGCCGTGGCGGCCTCATAGTTCAGCTCTGATCCAACATCGACCGAGGACAGCACCGAATCCGCGCTGGCGGCAACGGCGGTCAGTTTAGGGATCAACACGGACAGGTTTTGCGACAAAGTCTGAAAGGACTGACCGGCTTGGGCCACCGAGACCAGCGCCCCATTCACGTTGGTTGCCGTGCCGCTCTGGCGCAATTCGATCACGAGCGAGCGCACCTGATCCAGCGCGGCGGTGATCGAGCCGGGGATTTGTTCGGCCCCCGGTGCGCGCAGGATGCGGTCGGCATCGTCCAGCACCAGCGTTGCAGAGGCGAGCAGCCCCTCGATGGGCAACGCGGTGGCTTTTTCCGCCAGTTCCGTCAGGCGCATCGACAACAGCGGCACGCCTTGCACGGCTCCACTGACGCTTTGCGCTGCGCCTTGGGCCGCGACCAGAGCATCCGACAGCTTTTGCGCGGTGTCGGCGCGTTGCAGATCGACCATCAGCGCGCGGGCGGCGTTGAGCGTATCCGCGAGGGCTTGCGGCGCTTGCTGCATCCCTTGGCTTGCAACAACTGTGTTGGCATCATCCACAAGCGATTGCACCGAGGCGAGCAAATCGTCGAGCGGCAAGTCCTGCACATTCGCGGCAATCGCCTCGAACCGCGCGATCAGTTGCGGCGTGCCCTCGGCGGCGGTGGCAAAGGCGGTCGCGGCGTCGCGGGCGGCTTCGAGTGCTTGGGACAGGTTTTCAGCGGCTCCGGCGTCTTTGAGATCGACCAACAGCGCGCGGGCGGCATCCAGCGTATCTGCCAGCGCTTGCGGCGCGGCTTGCAACCCGTCGCTCGCGACCAGCGACTCGGCGCTTTCGACCAAATTCGTGGCGGCGAGAACCAGATCCTCGAACGGCAGCTCATTCACGGTGTCGGCAATGCCGGTCATCGTCTCGACCATGCCGGGAATATTGGCCGAGGCCGCGGTGACACGTTCAGCCGCCTCGCGTGAGGCGACCAAGACCGATTGCAGGGTTTTTGCGGTTTCGACCTCGCGCAATCCTTCTAGGATTTCGCGCAGGCTCAGGATGCTTGCATTCAGGTTCGCGGGAATATCCGCCATCCCGTCGGCGGCGACAATCTTGTCCGCGTCTTCCAGCAGCGTCGTGGCCGCAACAACAAGATCGGTGATCGGAACCTCGTTGAGATCATCGGACAGCGCGGTCGCCGAGGTGATCAGCGCGGGCACACCGATGGACATGGCGGTAAAGGCCTTTGCGGCATTGCTTGCATCCTCAAGGGCGGTGACGAGGGCTTCGGCGGCCCCAACCTTGTTGACCTCTTCCATCACCGCACGGGCGGCGGCCAAGGTCGCGGCGAGG
>CALGNW010000066.1 GCA_937958345.1 uncultured Neomegalonema sp.
CTCCTGCGCCCAAGAAAAGCCTCGGCACGATCGAGGTGGCGCGCGGCCTCGCGGCGCTATTGGTGGTGTTTTACCATGCCAGCCGCCATATCGAAAAAGAATCGGGCGTCACCCCGTTCCTGTCCGCCTTTCAATTCGGCCATGCCGGTGTGGACCTGTTTTTCGTTATCAGCGGCTTTATCATCTGCTTTATCCATAACAAGGATATCGGCGACCCGTCGCGCATTCCCAACTATGTCTACCGACGCTTTACCCGCATCTTTCCGCTTTTCTGGGTGGCGCTGATCGTGGCTCTGGCGCTCGCATTTGCGACCGGAAAACCGATACCGGGGATCGACGCCCTCTTTGTCGACGCGATGCTGTTGCCGGGCGACAGTATGGTCGGCGTTTCGTGGACCCTGCGCAGCGAGATGGTTTTTTATCTGTTCTTCTGCGCGCTGATGATCCTCAACCGCCGGCTCGGAAACGTCCTGTGTGTGATATGGGCGGGTATTCTGCTGGCCGCGATGGCAATTCCGCCCCTGTCACAGGCCATCGTGCTCAGCAGCTATAACCTTCAGTTCCTTGCCGGTATGGCCGTCGCCCATACCGTCCTGAATGTCGAATTCGGCAAACAGACCGGCGTCGCGCTGTTGATTGCAGGCGTCGTCGGGTTTCTGGCCACCGGCCTCGCCGAAAACACCGGAACCATCGACGGGTACGGCCATCTTGCACGGATGCTGTACGGTACCGCCGCCGCCATCTTTATTCTGGGCGCGGCACAGCGCGACCGCTATCACCCCGGCACGTCCTGGCAACCGGCGGTGTTTCTCGGCTCGGTTTCGTTTTCGATTTACCTGTTCCACTTTTTCGGCATCGGTATCGCTGATAAACTGATCGAGGCAATCGGCCTTGATCCGCTGCTCAATGGCGAGACAAAAAGCATCCTGCTCGTGATCGCGGGGATGACGGGCGGTATTCTGGTCGGCCTGCTGGTCGAACGCCCGCTACAGAATTTTTTCCGCAAACACCCGCTTCCGGCCTCCAAGAAAACAGCCGCGGCTTCCTGATATGAACAGATTTCTGAAATGGGCCGGCGTGGGCGTTGCGCTGCTTATCGGCGCAGAGCTTTCAACGGGGTATCTGAACTTTCAGCGGGGCAGCGAGCGCGGCCTCGCCCTCGGATGGCTGACGGATCGCGTGTCGAAAAAACTCGCCGGTCCCGACAACGTCACCGGAATCTCGCTGGATGGCGTCTATCAACCGAATGCCGAGCCTCTGCGGCTGGTGCTTGAGCAAAGCTATACGGCAGAGTTCGCGGCCTTTGCCGAAACCGCGCGCGCACACAGTTGTCACGTCGCCCTGCTCTATATTCCGACGGTCACCGCCTTTCCGCAGGCGCATGCATTCTTTACCGGACTCGCAAAATCATCGGACATTCCGTTCATCACCATGCTGCCGAGGCGCACGCGCTATGCCGCCGAACAGCTTTACCTGCTGCCCGCCGATCCGCACCCCTCGCGGCTTTATAATCAACTGACGGCCCGCGCGGTTGCGGGTCATCTGTCGAACGCGGCTTCGGGTGAGTGCGACCGTGCGGCCCCGGCACAGCGCGGCGTCACCGGTCCGTGGCCCGCAAACCTGACGGAAATGCGCGAGACGGTTCCCGACCTTGCCTTCCGTTTTAACAGCGACGCTTTCGGGTATCGCAGCACAGGCGCGCCCGCGTCAGACGATACGCAAAACGGCGACCGGACCGTTCTGCTGGTCGGCGATTCCTTCACCTTCGGCACATCTCTGTCGGATCAGGATACATGGCCCGCCTTCCTGCAACGCGCCATGCCGCAGGCGACGGTCTTCAACGCGGGGATCGGCGGTATTTCGATCGTCCGCCAGCGCGAGATACTGGAGCGGGCGGTCAAAGACGGCCCCTTTCACACGATCATCCTGCAGGTGAATGACACGGATTTACAGGGCCTCTCTCCGGCCTATTGGCGTCACATGCCGAACCCTCCCGCCCTGTCCGAAGACATCCGGCGGGCGCTCGCCGCGATCCAATAACAGAACGGCGGCGGTTTATTCCGCCGCCCGCGTCGCCGCCTCGCGCGATGGTTCGGGGCGCGCCGCCGGTATCGGATGGCGGTCCTGACCGGCGCGTTCCGTCTCGGGACCGCGCGGCCCGGAAACATACCGGCCAAAGCGTGCTTTCTCGCGCCGGTTTCGCGCGGGCAATGACAGCGCGTGACGGAACGATTTTATCGCCATGCGAATGTCATGCTCGACCGCGACGACGGCGGGCGTCACCAGCAGAACCAGCACGACACCAAACCCCAATCCGAACGCCAGCGTCACAACCGTCGGCTTCAGAAACAGCGCCTGACGGCTGGTTTCGAACAACAGAGGCGCAAGGCCGCCGACGGTGGTCAGCGTTGTCAGCACCACGGCCCGCAACCGGTCGGTCGCACCGTCGATGATACTGGGAATCATCCCGCGTTCTTCGCTGTGTTCGTCAATGGTCGTGACCAGAACAATCGAGTCGTTGATGATAATGCCCGCCATGCCGATCAGACCGACTATCGAGAACATGCTGAACGACAAGCCCATCCAGTAATGCCCCCAGACCGCGCCGATAAACCCGAACGGGATCACCAGCATCACCACAAAGGGCCGCGTCCACGACGCGAAAACCCATGTCAGCGTCAGGTAAATACCCGCCAGCGCCAGTCCGAATCCGGTCAGCGCATCGGACAGGAAATCATTCTCCTGTTCGCGCAAACCGCCCTGATCATAGGCAACGCCGTATTCGGCGGCGATGGCCGGCAGTAAACGCTGATCAAGGTCTTCCCGCACCGCCGCCGCCGCGCCGGTCAGGTCCTCGTCGACCTCGCCCGTCACCGTCGCGACGCGCAGGCCGTTCTCGCGGCGGATCGCGGCAAAGCCCTCGCGGGTCGTCACTGTTGCGACCTCGCCAAGCGTCAGCACCGCGCCGGACGGCGCACGGATATAGGTCGCCTCCAGATAATTCGCGCCGACCTCGCCCTCGGGCGGTTGGACGCGCACGGTAATCTGTCGCGCATCCTTGGCAAATTCCGCCGCCTCGATCCCGTTGAGCCGCGCGCGCAGTTCCGCCCCCAGCGTTCGGGTTGTAAAGCCCAGCGCCTCGCCGCGCGGGGTCAGGCTCAGGATCAGTTCGGTCTTGTCGTAGACCAGCGTATCGTCCAGCCCGCTTACGCCCGGCGAATCCGCCAGACCGGCCTTCAGCGCCTCGGCGGCGGCCTTCAGCGTAAAGGCATCCGCGCCGGTGAACTTGACATCAATCGCGTCACCGCCGGGGCCGGAACGAGCCGACCGGATAGACAGGCTTTCGACCAGCGGCGAGGCATTGATCTCGCTATCCCAATCGCCGAGAAATTTGTACGACGAGTAAGGCCGCAAATCCGCGTCGATCAGCGCCGCCTGAAACCCGCCCAGCAGATCCTTGTCTTTGTTGTCGCCCGCACTGAACCGCCAGCCGACATTCGCACCCAGCGTTGCCTGCGCAAAATCCACCGGCGCTGTCCCGAATTCTTTTGCATAGCGTTCATTCACGACACCCAGCGCCCGGTCCATCTCGTCCAGCATCGCCTTGGTATCGGCGCGGGTCGCGGCGGCATCCATAATCACATTGGCCGACAGCGTGCCCTGCTCGGGCCGCGAAAAGAACTCCCACTTCACCGAACCGCCCGCGAACAATCCCCAGGAATACAACAGCAGGGCAACGGCGAATGACAGCGTCAGATAGCGCAAGCGGATGGCCCACGTCATCAGAGGACGAAAGAACCGCTCGCGTACCGAAACAAAACCGCGATTAAACGCGCGGCTGGGCGCATCGTACCAGGGCGTCTTATTCTTCGCCGACAGAGCATGCTTCATGTGGTTGGGCAGGATCAGAAAGCTCTCGATCAGACTGGCAATGATCACCGCCGAAACGACGAAAGGTATCGCCGCCAGCAACGCGCCGAACCGCCCGCCGATGAAGACCAGCGCCGAAAACGCAATAACCGTGGTGATCGAGGCACTGACCACCGGTCCGGCCATCCGCCGCGCGGCACGGGTGGCGGCCTCGGCGGGCGGAACGCCCTTGCGTGCCAGATCATCGGCATGCTCGCCGACGACAATCGCGTCATCGACGATGATGCCCAGCGAGATAATCATCCCGAACATCGAGATCATGTTCAGCGTCTGGCCACTGACATACATAATCGCGACCGTCGCGGCGATAGAGATCGGGATACCGGCGGCAACCCAGATCGCGGTGCGCGCCGACAGAAACAGGAACAACAGTGCCAGCACCAGCGCCAGCCCCGTCACGCCGTTGCGGGTCAGCATTTCCAAACGGTCATAGATCGGTTCCGCACGGCTGCGCGCCCCGACAATCTCGACCCCCTCGGGCAGGGTCGGCGCCATCTCGGCGATAACCTCATCGGCAATTTTCTGGATCTTGAGCGAGTCTCCGTTGGCATCGCGCAGCACCGACACGATCAGAGTCGGAACACCGCCGCGAAACACTTCCTGCCCGTTTTCAAATCCGGCATCGACAACATCGGCAACATCGCGCAAGCGCAGTTGCGAGCCGTCCGTGCCCGACCGCAGGATCGTATCCCCGATTTCTTCGACACTGCGCTTATCCACGCCTGCACGAACCCGCGACGCGCTGGCATCGACATCGCCCGATGGCGTGCCGGTGACGCCCGCGCTGACGGCATCGGCGACCTCGCGCAGCGTCAGATCATGGCGAAGGCGCGCCTCTTCGGGCACGGAAACGCGAATGATCCCCTCGGGAACACCCGTCACCGACGTGCGCGGAACGCCCGCCTGAAACAATCGCGCGGTAAATTCATCGGCATAGTCCGTCAGGCGGTCCACGCCGACGCCGCCGGTTATCGCAACATCCAGCACGCGGTCCCGAAAGGCCGAGCGCCGCACATTCGGGTCCTCGGCTTCTGCGGGCAGTGTCGATACGCTGTCGACAGCGGCCTGCACATCATCGCTCGCGCGGCCCATGTCCCAGCCGTCTTCGAAAGTCAGCGCAATCGAAGCCGACCCCTCACGAGAGGTCGAGATGGCCTCCTCGACGCCTTCCACCGCCAACAACGACGGCTCCAGCGTGGTGACAATCCCCTCGTCAACATCGGCGGCCCCCGCCCCCTGCCACGCAACCGAAACGGTGACCTGTTCGCGGACAATATCAGGGAAGAACTGCGCACGCAGATTCAACCCGCCCATCACCCCCGCCAACAGCATCAGCATCAACAGCAGGTTTGCCGCCGTCTTGTGACGGACGAAATAGTCGAGCAAGCCGCCCTGTTTGATCGGTCCGGGTTTCATGTTGCTGGCTCCGTCGCGGGTTTCGCACGTTCGCCCTCGGGTCTTTTGCCGCGCTCGCCGTTCGGCCTGCCCTCGCCGCGCTGTCCCTCGGGGCGACCGCCTTTTTCGCCGCCGCCCTCGGGTCGGCCTTCAGGGCGTTTTCCGCCTTCGGGGCGTCCGCCCCCTGCACCGGCGGGTTTGCCCCCGCCTGCGCGGGCGGCGCGCCGTGCCGCGCGCTTTTTCTTGTCGGCTTCTTCTTTCGCCGCGGCCTCTTCAGGTGATTGCACCCTGATGCCCTCGCCCAGCTGCGGACGGCGCTCGGTCACGATACGCGCACCAAAGGGCACGTTGCTGACGATCAGCGTATCGCTCTGACGGCGCAGGATTGTCGCGCGGTGTTCGGTAAGACGGCCCTCGTCGCCGATAATAAAGATCCGCCCGTCTTCGGTTGCCGCACGGGCCGGAATAACGGCGACCTGCTCCAGTGCAGTCTCGGTGACTGTCACAGTGACAAAATCACCGGGTCGCATCGGCGTGTCGCCATTCGCCTCGATCCGTGCATAAACCGTCCGTCCGCCTTCACTGCCGACAACCGCAGCAGGACGGTCGAGCGTTGCCCGGGCATCGACACTGCGTTCGCCCAACTTCAGCGAAACAACAGCGGTCAGCGGCGCCAGCCCCCCTTGCGGGTTCAGCAAACGCGCATATTGCGCATCCGAGACGCGAAACGCGGCCTCCAGCGAATTCATATCAATCAGCCGCGCCAGCCGCTCGTTCGGGCTGACCAAGGAACCCAGCGACGCATTCACCTCGGTCAGGACACCGGCAAACGGCGCGACAACGGCGGTATCGGCGCTGTCGCGGCGGGCGGTCTGTACGCTCAGTTGCGCACGCTGGATACCCGATGCCGCCTGCGCAACACGCTGTTTGGCCGCAACATAGGCGCTGCGCCGACTGACAACGGCCTGTTCCGCCGTTGATGCCGAAAGCTGTGCAGTCTCCAGAGAGTTCACCGCCGCGACCCCGCGCGACACCAGCTCCTGCTGGCGCTGCAACGCACTGCGGCGCAATTTCAACTGGCCGATGGCGGCCTCCAGATCGGCGCGGGCCAGCGCCAATGACTGATCCGCCTGAGTCTGCTGGGATCGCGCATCCGCCAGTACAGTCAGGGTATCAGCCTCGCGGGCGCGCAAATCCGCCGGATCAATCCGTATCAGCGTTTCACCGGCCCGCGTCCGCACGCCTTCGCGCAGGTCGGGTGCAATATCGACAATCCGGCCAGCCGCCGCCGCGCGCAGTTCCAGCACGCGCCAAGCCTCGATTTCTCCGAAAACAGTCATAACAGGCGTTGCCGTCACCGGTTCCAGCGTCACATCGCGGACGGTGTAAATACGCTCGGGGGCCGCACGTGTCGGACGCCCCTCTCCCGCGCTTTCACGCGCACCGGAAAGACCGGACCAACCCATCCACAACACCCCGGCACAAGCCGCGATGATTAGTCCTCCCCAGAGTGTCCGAGCGATAAACCGCATGGTCCGTCAGTCTCCGTCTTTGGCGTTCGGCTTCTAAAACGCAGATTCCGGCGGTTTCCGTCGCACAACGCTGTCAGGAGGTTCTATATAGAGCGAAAGGCCGAAAACGGAATTTTTGAAAATGCGCGGGATTTTGCGTCTTTATTTGCAACCTTCCGCAGCGGCAGCCTTGCTTTTATTAACAAATAAGTACACCGATAAAGACAAGTTGCCCAAAGTGACCGACTCTAACGGGTCTCCCGGATGGGACAGTTTTACAAAATGGGACTTTTTGACCTCTTGAGGTTCCGTCGGAGCAAGACCGGCGAAGAGAACGCAGCACCCGTACCCGACCGGCGTGTCATCCACGAACGCCTGCCGATGACCGCTTACGAGACGATCGGCATTCCGCAATTTGACGATGCCCTGCAGTTCTGGTTCGACAACACCGGACCCGACGGACCGCCGGACTGGTCGTGCTTCAGGCCGGAAAAGCACCCGACCCTGTTGCCGCATATCATCCTTTACGAAAAAATCGACGGACGGTTCTTCACCCGGATCGTGGGCGACGCAATGCAGCCCTATCTGCCGGACAAACCGATGGGCAAATTCCTTGACGAGATCACGCCGCGCGACCGGCTGGCGGATGTCGTCATGCGCCTCGACCGTGCGCTAACCGACGGTTTGCCTAACTACGTTGAAAAAGAGGGGTTGTGGCAGGAAAAGACTCACTCGTTCGGCTATAATGCGCTTAGTATGCCATTCTTATCAAAATCGACCGGGGCCGAGCGGGTTCTGTGCATTGTTCAGGTCAGATCGTCGAGCGTAGACACCTGACGCCGCCGCGCACCATTCTAACCCCTGGACATCTTAAGCAGAACCGCCCCGACCAGCGTCGCAAAGGTCGATGTGACCTTGGCCAGGTCGATTTTCTCTTTCAGGAAAAACACGCCGATCCCCAAGGCAAAGATAATCGACGTCTCGCGCAGGGCGGTCACCAGTGCAATCGGCGCCTGCGTAAAGGCCCAGATCACCAGACTGTACGCGATAAAGGACGCCGAACCCCCGACCCAGAATGTCAGGCGGCCTTCGGTCTTCATCCGGCGCAGAACGGCAGGCTTTGTCAGGCCGATATAGACGGCGAAGATAATCGCATTCGCCATGCCCAGCCACGCATAATATCCCAGCGCAGTCCCGCCGAGGCGCGCGCCCAAGCCGTCCACCAGTGAATAACTGGCGATAAAGCACCCCGTCCCGAGCGCGAGCGCCGCTGCCTTGCCGTTTCGTTCGCCGCTTTGCCCCCGAACCAGCCCCAGACTGACGATCCCCGCACCGATGATCAGGACCGCCGCACTCTCCATCGGTGACAGCACCACGCCCAGAAACAGCACGGACACCGCCGCAACCAGCAACGGCGCGGACCCGCGTGCGATCGGATAAACCTGCGTCAGGTCGCCCATCCGGTATGACATCAGCAAAAACACCTGATACCCGAAATGCAGCACGATCCCGCCGACCAGATACGGCCAGCTTTCGCGCGCCGGCAAAGGCTCGGCAATCATCGCGATCAGCGCCAGCGGAACATGACCGATCACAACACAGGCCATCGTCAGGTGCTTGTCGGCCCCGCTTTTTACCAGCGCATTCCAGGTTGCGTGCAGGGCGGCGGCCAAAAGGACGGCCAGAAAAACTGTCGTGGTCATCGTATCTCCGTCGCATTCGGGGCGCTGTGCAACGATGCCTTCCTACGCGACGGTATTGCAACGGATTGCGGCACATGGCAGCAATAAAGCCCCAGCCTGATTGGAGCCGACATGCCGCAGCCCTCTCACATCACAAAGCTCAAGGACGCAGACCTCGACGCGCTGGACGGCGATCTGCAAGCCTATTTCGCCAAATGCGAAGAAAAGCTCGGCATGATCCCGAATGTGCTGAAGTCCTACGCGCTCCGACCCGAAAAACTGCGGTGCTTTGCCAAGATGTATAACGAGCTGATGTTGGGCGACAGCGGCCTGACAAAGCTGGAACGCGAGATGGTTGCGGTAACCGTCTCGGCGGCGAACCGCTGTTATTATTGCCTTGTTGCGCACGGACAAGCGGTGCGCGCCCTGTCAGGCGATCCGCAACTGGGCGAGATTATCGTGATGAACCACCGCGTCGCGGATCTGCCCCCGCATCAGCGCGCCATGCTCGATTTCGCGTGGAAGCTGACCCTGACGCCGGATCAGATCAGCGACCGCGACCGCGCCATTCTCAGCGAACAGGGCCTGTCCGACGAGGACGTCTTTGACCTGTGCGATGTGGTCGGTTTCTTCAACTATACGAACCGCGTTGCCCATGGCGTCGATATGATGCCGAACCCAGAATATCACGCGATGGACCGTTAGCCAAAAATCACAAATGGTAAATTATAAATAAAAGGTCGAATATTTCCGAAAATCTTAATACATTTTTAAGGTTAACAATTCATAAAGTGTCTCACGCAGTGCTAACAATTTCTTTATGAAATAGAGAGCGACGCCATGACTGACGAAATGGAAGAGGCAGCCAAAAAGAAAAAGGCGGCTGTTTCCGAGCGAACTTCACATCCGATCAATGACCTGAAGGCCGGTGGCAAGCAGGAAAACCCTACTCCGAAGCCCCCTACTGAAAGTTATGAAACCCTCACGAAATATTACCGTGAAATGACAGTGCGTTATAATAAGCATCAGGTCAAAAGCCGTAGCAATATCAGACGTAAGATAGACTCACGGGACGCCGCCATCTGAGCGACATAAGAAAGCCGCGCCCGGTCCGGACGCGGCAAAACCCAACGGCTTAGCTTGAAGGCTGCGACTTTTTCTTCTTAGCCTTTTTCTTGTCTTTAGACTTCTTTTTCGTTGTCTTCTTTTTCTTGGCCTTCTTTTTCGACTTATCGTCGGTGGAGGCCTTTTTCTTTACGTCTTTTTTATCGTCCTTCGCCTTGGCTTTGACCTTCTTCTTGGTCTTGTCCTTTTTGGCGTCTTTTTCGGCCTTGTCCGTCTTGGCGCTTACTTTTTTGGCCTTTGAGGACGAGGACGACGTGCTGCTCTCGCTGGATGCAGTGGCTTTTTTCGTGGACGATTTTTTCTTCGTCGACGCTTTTGCGGCGCCGCCATTCGGCTTTGCACGGCAATGCGCCTTGACGTTCGTGCCTTTTTTGGTCTGGTAGCCGTCAACCCAGTAGCACGCAGTTTCGCTGCCGCATTTACCGGAAGACATGCCCTTACAAATCGAGGCAGCCTCGGAGGCTCCTGTTCCGGCTCCGATCATCAGCCCGAAAGCAAATAAAAGCGCGGTAAGTCGTTTAATCATTCGTATTACTCCGGTCTCAAGCCCCTTAATTTCGCTTTTGACCCACCAAGACGGCCATTACAAGGCCAGATGTACCCGCGCCCGGTCCCCCGGACCGCGCGTCATATGTTCAGGAGGCTCCACATGGCCCGCGAAATCGACCCGAAGACCGCCCGCCCCGCAACGCTCGCGATCCATGGCGGCGAGCATCCCGATCCGGCGACCGGCGCGTCATCACCGAATATCGTCATGTCCTCCACCTATGTTTCTGAAAAGCCCGAGGGGTTTTCCGCCTACGAATTGACCGAGAATTCGCCGTTTTTGTACGGGCGCTGGGCCAATCCGACCGTGCGGGCGCTGGAGGAAAAGGTCGCGCTGCTGGAGGGGGCGCAGTCTGCGACCTGCTATGCCTCGGGCATGGCGGCAGCCTCGGCAATCCTTCTGACACTGCTTTCGAACGGCGATCACGTCATACTGCCCGACGTTTGTTATGCCGGTATTTCCGAGCTCGGACGCGACACCCTGCCGCGCTATGGCGTGTCGGTCAGCCGCGTAAACACCTCGCGCGCCGAGGATGTGGCGGCAGCCATGCGGCCCGAGACAAAACTGGTCTTCATCGACACGCCCTGCAATCCGCTGATGCGCCTGACCGATATTGCCGAGGTGGCGCGCATTGCCCATGCGGGCGGGGCGCTCGTGGCCGTGGACAACACCTTCGCCTCGCCGGTCGGGACAAGGCCGCTGTCCCTCGGGGCTGATCTGGTCATGCACTCGCTGACAAAATATGTCGGCGGGCACGGCGACGCGATGGGCGGTTGTGTCTGCGGATCATCCGAGCTGATCCGCCGCCTGACCATCGAGGCGAATGTCCATTACGGCGGCGTTCTTTCTCCCTTTAATGCCTGGTTGATCGCGCGCGGTGCGTCCACTCTGCCCCTGCGCATGCGCGCGCATCAGGAGGGCGCGCTGGCTCTGGGCAAGTTCCTCGAAGATCACGCGGGGGTCGAGGCTGTCATGTATCCCGGCCTGCCCTCGCACCCGCAGCACAATCTGGCGGCAACGCAAATGGACAATTTCTCGGGCATGATGACCTTCCGTCTAAAGGGCGACGGGCGCGCCGCGGCGGCGCAGATGGCCGAAAAGCTGAAAATCGCACACTATGCCGTATCCCTCGGCCATCACCGCACACTGGTTTTTTACATGCCGACCGACGACCTGCTCTCATCATCGTTCAGCCTGGATGCCGCGCAGGAAGAGGATTATCGCCGGTTTGCAGGCGATGGCGTGTTCAGGTTGTCCGTGGGGCTGGAAGACCCCGCAGATCTGATCGCGGATTTTGACTCTGTTCTCTGAGCGGCGGGGCGATCAGCTTTTCAGCCGATAGCCGGTCCTGAACATCCAAAGGCACACCATCCACAGCACCACGGCGATGGCAACCGACACCCCTGCACCGATCCAGGGGTTGCTTTCGCCCACACCCAGAATACCCCAGCGGAACCCGTCGATCAGAAAGTGGATCGGGTTCCAGCTGGAAATGGTCGCCCATGGTTCAGGCAGGTCACTTACCTTGTAGAATGTGCCGGATAAGAACGCCAAGGGCGTCACGATGAAGTTTGTCACAGCCGAAGTGTGGTCAAACTTTTCCGCCCAAATTCCCGTCATCACGCCGCCCAGCGCAAGGATCAACGCACCGATAAAGGCAAAAAACGCCGCCCATAGAGGGTTTGCAACCCCCAGCCCGATGAACGGAAACACCAGCACAATGGCCAGCGCCGCCACGCAAAGTCCCCGTGTTGCGCCGCCCAGCGCATAGGCGGTGGTCAATTCGCCGGGCGACAGGGGCGGCATCAGAACATCGACAATATTTCCCTGTACCTTGCCCACCACCAGCGACGAGGACGAATTGGCAAAGGCGTTTTGGATAACGGCCATCATCACGATACCGGGGGCGAGAAAGGCCGCGAAGGGCATGCCGTCCACGTCACCCCGACGCGCGGCGAGCGCCAGTGTGAACACCGCCATGAACAATCCTGCGGTCGCGACCGGTGCAACCAGAGTTTGCATATAGACCTTGAAAAACCTGCGAACTTCCTTGCCGTACAGCGTCATCATGCCCAGCCAGTTAACCCGGCCAAAGCGTCGTTGTCCCATCGGCGTATGCGGTGCAGTCTTTGCGTTAACAGACATTACTGAGAAAGTTCCTTGATTTTATAAGGTTAACGAGGCCGTTCCTGTCTTGTAAGTGGCACGACTCCTGTAATAAAGTGTAGCCGATGTCATCAATTCGCCCCGTTGTGCAGTGCATGATGCGGTCGGCTTTTTCTTAAGATCGAGGGTTGCCTATGTCCTGGACTGACGAACGCGTTGAAACTCTCAAAAACCTGTGGGGCGAGGGCCAAAGTGCCAGCCAGATCGCCAAGGTTCTCGGCGGAGTAACGCGAAATGCAGTAATCGGCAAGGTTCACCGCCTCGGCCTTGCCAGCCGCACGGCTGCAAAGCCTGAACCGGCGGCAAAGGCCGTAAAGCCGGAACCTGCTGCTGCTGCAAAACCGAAACTGAAGACGGTCGAAAAGGCCGAACCGGCTGCGGCAAAAGAAAAGGCCAAGCCGGTTACGACTCACAAACCGCCTGTTGTAACGTCGACATTCCCGCATCCGCCCGCGCCGTCCGAGCCGCTGGTCGATCTGGCGGACGTTGATGCCGCCGCGAAAAAACTGTCGCTGCTTGAACTGAACGAACGCACCTGCAAGTGGCCTATCGGCGACCCCAGCAAGGGCGAGTTCTACTTCTGCGGCCATGCGGCAGCGCCGGGCAAACCCTATTGCTCGTCTCACGTTGCTGCGGCGTATCAGCCGATGTCCTCGCGCCGCGACCGCGACCGCTCGCGCCTGAACCGTCAGGCCATCGGCAAAAGCGCCTGAGTCAAAACGATCGGAAATCCTGTCAAAGCCCTGCCGTCGTGCAGGGCTTTTTCATGTCAGGATGAGTGCGGATACGTCTCGTCCAGCGCGTATCCGGCGGCGCGGACCGTGCGGATCGGGTCTTTGACCGCATCCTTGTTCAGCGCCTTACGCAGACGCCCGACATGCACATCGACCGTGCGTTCGTCGACGAACACATCACGCCCCCAGACAATATCCAGCAATTGGTCGCGGTTAAACACCCGCCCCGGCCTGCGCATCAGGCATTCGAGCAGGCGGAACTCTGTCGGCCCCAGCCTGATTTCCGCACCGCCGCGATGCACCCGCCGGGTTTCCATGTCCATTACGATATCCCCGAACCGGCGGACTTCTTCATCGGCAATCGGGCTGGAGCGGCGCAAAACCGCGCGAATACGCGCCATCAGTTCGGTGACGGAGAACGGCTTGGTCACGTAGTCGTCGGCGCCGGTATCCAGTCCGCGAATACGGTCGCCCTCTTCGCCCTTCGCTGTCAGCATGATAATCGGCGTGTTGCGGGTTTCGGGTCGTGCCCGCGCCTGCCTGCAAATTTCGATACCCGACGTGCCCGGCAGCATCCAGTCCAGCACGATGAGATCCGGTGTCTCTTCGGATAGCCGCAACAACGCCTCGTCGCCATCGGTCACCAGTATCGGCAACAGGCCCTCTTTTTCGAGGTTGTACTCGAGCATCGGACCGAGGGCTTCATCATCCTCAACCACAAGAACGCGATGCTGCATGACCGGCGCTCCCTCTTATTTTGCCATGCCGAACGATCCGTCCGGCGGTCCCTTGGGCCGGTCCTCTGCGGGCGGCGCGCCGGTGACGATATAGTGCGTCATCTCGGCGATAAAGGTCGCGTGGTCACCGATGCGTTCCATGTTCTTGGAAATGAACATCGTCTGGGTATACAGCGGGATTTGCGATGGCGACTGTTCCATTTCGGCCATGATGTCGGCCATCAGGCTGTTATAGAGCAGATCGAGTTGTTCGTCGCGCTTCCACACTTCCATCGCGCGCCCGACATCGCGCGCGGCATACCCCTCCATACACTCGCTGAACTGCGCCAGCGTTTCCTTGCCGAAGCGCAGGATCGGCTGGAGGATCTTCAAAGCGGGCTGTTCATCCAGCACCAGCGACCGCCGTGCGGTGTTTTTCGCCAGATCACCGACGCGCTCGATCGCCGAGGCAATCTTGATCGATGACAGCGAGACGCGCAGGTCGGTTGCCATCGGCTGACGCCGGACAAACAATCCGGCGACCTGCTTTTCGATGTCAGCCTCCATCGCATCAAGTCCGGCATCACCGGCGATAACCTCTGCCGCCAGTCCTGCATCGCGCCGCTGCAAAGCATCCAGCGCGCGGCCCAGCTGTTCCTCCGCCGCGCCGCCAAGTTTGGCGACCGACGTAATCAACTGCTGCATTTCAGATTCAAAGCTATGCATGCTCAGGGCCTCCTGTTCCGCGCCTCACCCGAAACGCCCGCTGATATAGCCGTTCGTGCGTTCGTCTTTCGGGTTGGTGAAAATATCATTTGTGGTTCCGTATTCGACAATCTCGCCGAGATGAAAATACGCCGTCCGTTGCGAGACACGGTTCGCCTGCTGCATCGAGTGGGTGACAATCACGATACAGTATTTCCGGCCCAATTCTTCAATCAGCGTCTCAATCGTTTCGGTCGCAATCGGGTCAAGCGCCGAGCACGGTTCATCCATCAGCAGAACTTCGGGCTGGGTCGAGATTGCCCGCGCGATACAAAGCCGCTGCTGTTGGCCGCCGGACAATCCGGTTCCGGGTTTATCGAGGCGGTCCTTCACCTCGTCCCACAGACCCGCACGGGTCAGCGAGGATTCGACAATCTCGTCAAAATCCGCACGCGAGCGGGCAAGACCGTGGATTTTCGGACCATAGGCAACATTGTCGTAAATCGACTTGGGGAACGGGTTCGGTTTTTGAAACACCATCCCGACCCGCGCACGCACCTGCACCGGATCAATGTCGGCGGCATAAATATCCTGTCCGTCCAACAGCAGATTGCCGTCCACAACGCACCCGTCGATGGTATCGTTCATCCGGTTGAGACACCGCAGAAAGGTCGATTTTCCGCACCCCGAAGGGCCGATAAACGCCGTGACAAGATTATCCTCGATGTCGATATTCGCGTCTTTGATGGCGTGAACGACATTCTGGGTTTTTTTCAGCGCGGCAACTTCCGAGAACCTTTTCCCCTCGGCGGAAGCGGCATTACGCCGGTCAATTTCATCGCGCGAAAGCCGCCCTCCGTAAAAGACATCGACACCCGTACAGGATATTTTCGAACTGTCTGACATAGAATTTCGTCCCCTCACCAGCGACGCTCGAACCGCTTGCGCAGGATGATCGCAAGCAGGTTCATAACAATCAGGAATCCAAGCAGCACCACGATGGCCGCAGCGGTGCGATAATCGAACATCGTCTCGGACTGGTTTGCCCAGATGAAAACCTGCACCGGCAAAACCGTTGCCGCATCGGTCACACCCTCGGGAACCGACGTGATAAAGGCGACCATTCCGATCAGCAGCAGCGGGGCCGTCTCGCCCAGCGCCTGCGCCATGCCGATGATCGAGCCGGTCAATATCCCCGGCATTGCAAGGGGCAGAACGTGGTGGAAAACGGTCTGCGTGCGGCTCGCCCCGAGGCCCAGTGCCGCCGCACGGATCGACGGCGGAACCGCCTTCAGCGCGGCACGCGAGGCAATCACAATCGTCGGCAGCGTCATCAGCGCAAGCACGACACCGCCGATCAGCGGGGTCGAGCGCAGATCAGGCATCAGCCACAAAAAGACACCGACACCCAACAGACCGAACACAATCGACGGAACCGCCGCGAGGTTGTTGATGTTCACCTCGATAAAGTCCGTCAGCTTGTTTTTCGGCGCAAATTCCTCAAGGTAAATCGCGGCCAGCACGCCCGTCGGGAATGCGATCACAAACGTAATCAGCATCGTCAGCAGACTGCCGACAATCGCGCCCTTAATCCCCGCCAGTTCGGGTTCGCGGCTGTCGCCCTTGCTGAAAAAGCGCGTGTTCGCGATCTCGTCCAGATTGCCGCCCGACCGCAGGTCTTCGATAATTGCAATCTGCAAGTCCGTCATGCGCGTGCGCCCCGCCTCGGGCGTCGCCATGACTTCAAGTTCCCAAGCCGCCGTGCCGGAAACGGCGGAGGGCGCGATAAGCGGCTTTGCAAGCGCGGTATTGGCCGACGCCTCGACCAGCTTTAGAATGCCGCCATTTGCGCGGATAAAATAGCTCGGCATTTCATCGGTCAGAACGAGAGTTTCATCCGCTCCGCCGAGGATCTTTTGATCCAGCGCCCCGGCGCGCGCAAGAAACGTATCCCGTTTTATTTTGAACGCCGCGATTTGAGCGGCATTGCCCTCGGCCTCTGCGCCCTGAAGCGATGCGGCCTTTTCGGTCAGCACCGCGATGCCGGTTTCCTGCCGCGCCGCCTGTGCCCTGTTGCGGTCGGCCTGATCACGCAGTTCGGCCTTTGCCGACCCTATTACGTCGCGAAAGGCGGCCCCGTCGGCGATCAGCACAAAGTCATCGCCCTGCGCCGTCATCTCAAGGGCGCCCGCACTTGGCAGCGTCGAAAGTGTGCCGAAATCACCGCGCAGATAAAGGTCAGCATCATCCGATAGCAGCATGGGGCGGCGCTCCGGCGCGCCGTATTCCAGCGTGCCCTCCCGCGCCGCACTGCGCAAATCATCCGCCGCTCCGTCGCTCAACAATGCATAGACCTGTTTGCGTTCGCGGCGGCCCGCCGGCTTGTACGTTGTCTTCAGGTGGGCCTTCAGCATCCCCGAAAAATCGGTAGCGCCAACATTATCGGGATCAACCGCATCCTGCGGGATCGCCATTTCGATCATCGCGTAATGCTCGGTCGTCGATTTCATCGCGCGCTCGAACACGCTCCACAACAACAACACCAATGCGCCGACCGCAAAGCCGATGGCGAGCAGACCATAAAGTTTCAGCCGCCCGTTGGCCCGCGCCCGCGCCTTTACCCGCCGGGCGGCCGCCTCGGTCGTATGCACGGACTTTTTCGGTTCCGCCGCCCCTGCTGTCATATCAGTCATAGCGTTCCCGATACTTGTTCACGAGCCGCAGCGCGATGATGTTGAAGGTCAGGGTGACACAGAACAGCGTAAAGCCGAGCGAAAATGCAGGCCCCGCCGCTGTCGATGCTTCGGTGTCGCCGGTAATCAGAGCCACGATCTGAACGGTCACGGTCGTCACGGCCTCCAGCGGATTACCGGTCAGGTTTGCGGCCTGTCCCGCCGCCATGACGACGATCATCGTCTCGCCGATCGCGCGGCTGACCCCCAGCAGAACCGCAGAGACGATGCCGGGTAAGGCCGCAGGCAGGACGACATTTCGCATCGTCTCCGCCCTGGTCGCGCCCAGCCCCAGCGCGCCGTCGCGCAGGGATTGCGGAACCGCGTTGATGACGTCATCGGACAGTGAAGAGATAAAGGGAATAATCATAATCCCCATGACCACTCCCGCCGCCAGCGCGCTTTCCGACGAAACCGTCAGGCCGATGCTTTCGCCAACACCCTTGAAAAACGGTGCAACGACAATCGCGGCGAAAAATCCGTAGACCACGGTCGGGATGCCCGCCAGCAGTTCCAGCAGCGGTTTGGCAACCGACCGGAAACGCGGCGACGCATAATCAGACAGGTAAATCGCGGCCAGCAATCCGACCGGCACGGCAACCACCATGGCGATGGCGGTAATCAGCAAGGTTCCGGCAAACAACGGGATGGCCCCGACCTTTGCCGAATCCATCGTCCCCTCGTGAACACCCGATAGCGGGCTCCAGTGCGTTCCGAACAGGAAATTCGTGATGCCGACATCGCCGAAAAACCGAAACGTCTGTCCGGTCAGCGAAAGCACAATACCCAGCGTCGTGAGGATTGCGATACCGGCGGCGGAAATCAAAATCCAGGAAACGACTTGCTCGGTCCGGTTTCGGGCACGAAAACCGGGTGCGATTTTGCGGTAACACCTTAGGCCCGCCCAGACAGCCGCACCGACGGAGGCGATAAACAGCAACCAGCCGCGCAGAGACGAATAGGTCGAGAAAGTCTCGGCCACTGCCTCGCGCATCGGGCCGGTTCGTGACGACAGCGCGCCCCGGGCAATCGCTATGCCATCCTGAACGATCAGGTCGCGCTCGATTTCCGCAAGGGCCGCAGCATCGGCAGGTAGCGCGGCATAAAGTGAATATTGCAGCGCAATGGCGGTTATCAGCGCGCCGAAAATCAGAACGCCATATCCTGCGATGGCGGTCCACAGTGCGGTAAACGCGCCGTGATATGTCGGGCGCGAATGCATCTCTAGAACCGGCAAAGCCGCCGCACGGCTGCGCGCCGAAAAGTAGGCAACGAGTACCAGTGCCAGAATGGCCAGTGCGGCAGATCCGATCATTGCGCCGTCATTCCCCTCACAAACCTGAAATCCGGCGCGCAGGGCGCACCGGTTTCAGCCGCCTGTTACTTCAGCTTTTCTTCGCCCGTCATAATGGCAAGGTTTGCCGCCGCTTCGACCGAGTCGGTTCTGTCTTCGTCAACCAGAGGGATCAGACCCTTGTCGACGACATATCCGTCCTCGCCCGTGGCGGATTCGGACATGAACTCTTCGAGGTACTCCTCGAGACCGGGGATGACGTCGATATGAGCCTTTTTGACGTAGAAATACATCGAGCGTGACAGCGGATAGACCCCGTCTGCGATGTTATCGAATGTCGGCTCGACCCCGTCCACCTTTGCGCCCTTGATGCGGCTGGCGTTCTGATCGAGAAACGAAAACCCGAACACGCCCAGCGCCGAGGGATCGGCCTCAAGCTTCGAGATAATCAGATTGTCGTTCTCTCCGGCCTCGACGTAAACGCCGTCCTCACGGATTTCGACATCCTTCACGTCGTCCTTCGGCAGACCGGCAAGCCGCGCGCCCTTTTGAACGCCCAGTTCTTCAAAGGCATCGCGCGTGCCCGAGGTCGGCGGCGGCCCGATGACCTTGATTGGTGACGGCGGCAGCGACGGGTTGATCTCGTTCCAGTTTTTGAACTTGTTGGTGTCCAGACGGCCATACTGGATGACTTCGGTGGCCAGCGCCTTGTAGATTTCGTCCTGCGTCAGATCAAAGTCGGGCGAGTCCTTCGAGTTGCCGAGGACGATCCCGTCAAAACCGATTTTGACCTCGATAATATCGGTGACGCCGTTGCCCTTGCAGAGTTCGAATTCCGACGCCTTCATGCGGCGCGAGGCGTTGGCGATATCAGGATGCTCGGCCCCGACACCGGCACAGAACAGCTTTAACCCGCCCCCTGACCCGGTGGCCTCGACCAACGGCGTTTCAAAGGACGTCTTCTTGCCGAACTGTTCGGCGACAGCGGTCGAAAAAGGGAAGACCGTTGACGAGCCGACGATACGGACCTGATCCCGCGCCGAAGCGGCGCTGCCTGCCAAGGCGGCGATTGCGGTCGCGGCGAGAAAAACCCGTGCCTTCATTGTGAAAATCTCCACCTATCTGTTGTCGCCGAAGTGGCGATATCGCGTTTATCACCGTCCGGCACGACACATACATGACAGTTTTGTAACAGATTTATGACGCCTTTACCGGGCCGTCACCGGCGAGGGGCAGACAGACGGTGAAATCGGCGCCCCTGCCGGGAACGCTGCGGATATCGAGCGTTCCGCGATGTCGGTTGACGATGTGCTTTACAATCGCCAGCCCGAGGCCGGTTCCGGCGCGGGTGCGGTTGTCACCGGTCTCGATACGGAAAAACCGCTCGGTCAGGCGCGGGATCAACTCGGGATCAATGCCTGCTCCGGTGTCCGTAACGGTGATGCAGACCGATGGCCCGCGCGGTTCGGCAACGACGGTGATTGGTCCAGCGTCTCCGGCGTATTTAACGGCATTTTCGATCAAATTGACGAAGACCTGACCGAGTTCGCCGCGCGACCCGCGCACCGGCATCGGCAGCGGGCTGATCCGTGCGGAAACCTCAGCACCGCTGGCGTCGATCAGCGGCTGAATTGACGCGAGCGCCTCGGAAAGGATGGAAGACACATCCTGCTGTGTGGCGGGCAGGATATTTTCATCCGACTCGATCCGGCTGAGCGACAGCAGATCGTTGACCAGCCGCGTCATCCGGTCGGTTTGCGTGCCGATCATCCCCAAAAAGCGTTCCTGCGCGGCGGGGTCGTCCTTTGCAGCCCCCTGCAATGTCTCGACAAGGCCGGAAATCGCCGCCAGGGGCGTCCTTAGTTCGTGGCTGGCGTTGGCGACGAAATCACTGCGTGTTTCCTGTTGCAGAATGCCGCTTGTCACATCCTCCAAAACCAGCGCGATGCGGTTTGTCTGATCCGCAGGCAATGTGCGGATCGTGGCTGAAAGCATCATCTCACGCGGTTGGCGCACACGAAACCGGAATGTGTCATCAAGGCCGTCGGCAAGGGCCTCCTCAACCGCCGTCAGGATCGCGGGCGCGCGGAAAATCAGTGATATCGGCTGACCGGCCAAATCCCGCGCCAGCAACCGCCGTGCCTGCGGGTTGGCAAAGGTGACGACACCGCCGGAGTCAATCAGCAGGATGGGAACGGGCAAAGAGGACAGGATGCCGGTTTGCGGTGTCGCATACGCCTCGGCCTTCAGGCGGCGACCGGGCCGCGGCGCGGTGCTGCCCGCAGGAACGAACCACCACCACAGCACACCGATGGCAAAACCGCCGAGTACCGGCGCAGCCGGACCGAACCCTTCCGGCAGGATCACCCCGCCGAGGACCGCCCCGCCCAGCGCCACGAGCATGTCAACGGCGCGCGCCCGTCCGGCTGTATGTTCCTGATTTGCCATGCCGCCGACGCGTTGCTCTCTTCCGGTCCTTTGACGCTGTCGCAATCGCCGCTATTTATACGTCATTCGACGTAATTATGCCGAGAAGCGCCGCTACATACAATGTAGTCTGCAATCGGACAGAAACCGCCGGACAAACAGACAAAGAAAGGCCCGGGATGATCCGCTATACGCTTCAATGCGCCAATGCCCACCGGTTCGAGGCATGGTTTCAAGGCAGCGATGCGTATGATGCGCAGACATCGGCGGGGCATGTTTCGTGCCCTGAATGCGGTTCAACCGAGGTTGAAAAGTCGCTGATGGCCCCCGGTGTGCCCAAAAAGACGGAATCCCTCGGCCCCCGCGAGTTCTTTAACCAGGTGCGCGCCTATCGCTCGAAGGTAATTTCGGAGACGGAGGATGTCGGCAAGGGCTTTCCGGAACAGGCGCGCAGGATGCATGAGGGCGAGGTCGAACACCGCCCTATTCGCGGAAACGCGACCCCTGAACAGGTGAAGGAAATGACCGATGACGGCATTCCCATCGCACCGATACCACCGGAACCTCCGGCAGAAAACTGATAGCGGCAGGTTTGCCCGGACCGCAACCTCTTGCTGTTTTTGCGCCGCAAATACCCGCTATACTAGCAATTAAATATTTTTAGTAAAAAATATCCAGATAATTTCACTTACGCTCAACAGTGTTCGAATAATCTGCCTCTATCGATGGGCGAGTTAGAGACACCATGAGCGACAAACTGACAAACGAAGAAAGAGTAATCGCATCGAAATATGCGCTCGATCGGTTGCGTTTGTCGTTCCGTGATCGCGCCTGCGAAGCTCAATATCAGGAAGAAACGCTTAGCGAAGCCCTGACATTCGTGCGGTATCACATCGGTGCAGGCGCGGCTTTTTACGCGCTTTTCGGCATGCTCGATTATCTGATCCTGTCGGGTCCGATTCTTGTGATGACGCTCGCGGTGCGCCTGTTGATTGTTGCTCCGATTTTGATGGTCATTCTGGCGCTGACCTACCACCCGCGTTTTCATGTCTTTGCCCAGGTCGCGCTGACGGCGGCGATGCTGTCTTGCGGTTTCGGCATTATCGTGATGACAGCGTTTCTGCCCGCCCCGTATAACGGCACGTATTACGCGGGAATTATTATGGTGGCCGCCTACTGCGGCACGCTGATCCGATTAAAGTTCCAGTATTCGTCGCTGTGTTCACTCATATTATTCTGCGCTTACCAGATCGTCGCGGTCGGGATTAATCCCGTCCCTGCACCTGTTTATTTCAACAATATGTTCTTTCTCGCCATGGCCACCGGCGTCGGCATATTCACCAGCTATCTGCATGAACTTTATATGCGGCGGGCCTATGTCGGCGATCTGATCATCCGCGCGCAAAACGAAAAGGCCAATGCCCTGCTGATCGAGGCGCGCGTCGCAAACAAAGCCAAAAGCGAATTCCTCGCGACGATGAGCCATGAACTGCGCACACCGCTGAATGCGATTTGCGGGTTTTCAGAGATCATCAAGGGCGAGATGTTCGGGCCGGTCGGCAAGCCTCAATATACGGAATACGCGCACGACATTCATCAAAGCGGAACGCATCTGCTGTCGATCATCAATGATATTCTGGATATCGCCAAGGCGGAGGCGGGCAAGCTGGTCCTGAGCGAGTCCACGATCGACCTGAATGACGTGATCGATTCCTGCATCCGTATGTGCCGTGCCTCTGCCGAGCAGAAGAACATCAGTCTCCGGCGTGCGGGGATGAATGACAGTGCGCTCGTCCTCGCAGATCAGCGTCTGTTGCGGCAGGCGATTTTGAACCTGCTGTCGAACGCTATCAAATTTACATCGCCGCTCGGTCATGTCGAAATCGGCGTGAATGTGTTGACGAACGGCGATGTCGCAATCGAAGTCGCGGACAATGGCGTCGGCATTGCCCCCCAGGATCTGGAGCGCGTTTTGCGCCCGTTTGAACAGGTTGAAAGTTCCATGTCCCGCCAGAACGGCGGAACGGGACTGGGTCTGCCCTACAGCGAGAAAATCTCCCAAATCCACGGCGGCAAGCTCAAAATCCAAAGCACGCTGGGGTCAGGCACGCGCTGTCAGGTGATCATGCCTTCGTGGCGGTTGCTGGAAGTGATCTCGGCGCCCGAATTGCGCGCCGCCGGTTAGAGCCTTCGTCGCACGAGCATCCCGCGTACCGGCATCCCGCGCAAAACACATTCGCCGAACAGGACATTCCGCAAAAATGCGCTAAATGCGTTCCGATGCAGCGCGCGGGTCAGGCGCGCGAACAGAAGGGACGCACAGCAGATGGCTTGGACAGATCCGGTCGATATTTATTGCGAGCGTCTTGGCCCCGAATTCTGGGCCGAACCCCTGAACGCCGTCAGCAATCTGGCCTTTATCATCGCGGCGCTCGTCGGGGTGCGCGAGGCGCGGCGCGTTGGCTGGTTCAACGGCTGGATTGCAGTGCTGTGCCTGCTGGCGTTTTGTATCGGCGTCGGCTCGTTCCTGTTTCACACCTTTGCCCAACGCTGGGCCGGATTGGCGGATGTTATTCCGATCCTGCTGTTCATCCTGACCTATCTGTTTGCCGCCTCGCACTATCTGTTCGGGTTAAGGTGGCCTGTCGCCATCCCCGCCGCCATTTTGGCGTTCGGCGTGGCGTTACTCGCGCGCAACGGCGTGTTGCTGATCGCGCCGAAGGAACAACTGAACGGGTCCGAGGGGTATGCGCCCGCGCTGGCGCTGTTGATCGGTTCCGCGATTATTCTGGCCTTGATGGGCCGCGCCTCGGCCAAGTGGATTGCCGCCGCCGCAGCGGTGTTTATCGCGTCGATGGGCGCGCGGATTGCGGACGTGCATGTGTGCAGCACATTTGCGCCCGGCACGCATTTCCTGTGGCATACGCTTAACGGCCTGATGATCGGCCTGCTGCTGGTCGCAATTATCCGCCACGGACGCCTTGCGCAGCGCCCGACCGGCACAGTATAGAGGCGGCAGTTCCAAGGGAGACGCTCATGTCGGTTGATGCAGCAACGGTCCGCAAAGTCGCAAAACTCGCGCGTATCGCGGTCGAGGACCACGAGGTCGAGCCGTTGGCCAAGGAACTGTCGGGTATTCTCGATTGGGTCGAGCAACTGCAGGAAGTGGATGTCGAGGGGGTCGAACCGATGACCTCTGCCGTGCCCATGCGCCTCAAGCGCCGCGACGATGTCGTGACCGACGGCAATCGCCGCGATGATATCCTCGCCAATGCGCCCGACGCGCGCGAAGGTTTCTTCGCGGTTCCCAAAGTCGTCGAGTAAGGACCCTCAGGCAAATCAGGGCGATTTGTCAGGAAAACAGCACAGCCAGATTGTCCCGTAAATGGACCGCAGCCGCAGCGTTTTTGCCTCCGCATCGGCGCGGCGCGATACCCCTGCGGCTCTGTTTCAAGAGCAGCGGACCGAAATTCCAACGCTTTGCTAAAAAAAGTTTCTGACGAAAGTCCCGACCTTTCCGCCATTTCTGTGTGCAGCGCACAAAATCCTTTGTTTCGCGCAGTTCCCTTCCTGAGATTCCTCCCTATCTCGCCCTGAAGCGAATTGTTGCCTCAAGGATACCTGCGCGCATGACATTACTGATGACGATCGGAGGCGCGCTGTTGTTGATGGTGGCCGGCGATGCTCTGGTGCGCGGGGCAATCGGGCTGAGCCTGAAGCTCGGGTTATCGGCCACGCTGATCAGCCTGACGGTCGTGGCCCTCGGCACTTCAGCCCCCGAACTGGTCATCAGCATCGAGGCCGCGCTGGAGGGATCGCCCGACATCGCATTGGGGAATGTGGTCGGCAGTAACATTGCCAATACGCTGCTGATTGTCGGTGTCCCCGCCGTGATGGTCGTCATGTCGGTCGCCACAGCCGAACTGCGCCGCAGTTATATGCTGATGCTGCTGGCCACCGCTGTTTTCGTGGTGATTGCGATGACCGGCGAATTCGGACGCGTTTCGGGTGTCATTATGCTGGCGCTGCTGGCGGCGATTATCATTTACAGCTATCGCAAGGCCGGAACTGACGACGAGGAGGTCGATCTGGAAGGCGTTGATGATACGATGCCGAACTGGAAGATGGCCGGACTTATCCTTGCCGGGGTCGTCGGGCTGCCCATCGGGGCGCATCTGCTGATCGAGGGCGCGCGGGAGATTGCCTTGTCGTTCGGCCTGTCCGAAGCCGCCATCGGCCTGACCATCGTGGCGCTGGGCACGTCGTTGCCCGAGCTTGCCGCCAGTACCGCCGCCGCCCTGCGCGGACGCGGGGATGTTGCCCTCGGCAATGTTATCGGTTCAAATATGCTCAATCTGTTGGCGGTTATCGGTGCGACCGCCGTGATCCATCCGCTGACGGTTTCGCGGGCATTTCAGACCGTTGATATTCCGATCATGGCGGTTACGAGCATTCTGCTGGCCCCGTTCCTGATCTGGAAGATGAAGCTGGGACGTGTTGCCGGTCTGATCTTTCTGATTTTCTATGCCGTGTTCATTGTCCTCGCGCTCGGCGATGTATCTATCTAACCACTGCTTTCTTTTTCACACCTTAAGGAGACTTCGATGACAGACACTTCGGTGCAGACTTTCGACAAAAAACCTCCGTCATCGGGGTTGGACCCGGCGGCAAAAGCGGGCCTTCTGTTGGCAGCCGCCGCTGTTCTGGGTGTCCTGAGCGAGAATATCGGCGCGGTGCGTCCGCTGTATGACAGCTTTCTGACGACCAATGTCACGGTCGCGGTTGGTGAACTGGTGATCGACAAGCCGCTGCTGCTTTGGATCAATGACGGCCTGATGGCGATCTTTTTCCTGTTGGTCGCGCTGGAGATCAAACGCGAAGTTTATGAAGGCGCTCTGTCAACATGGCGCCGCGCCGCCCTGCCCGTTTATGCCGCCATCGGCGGTATGGCGATCCCCGCCCTGATCTTTCTGGGCGTCGTCGGCTGGGAAAGCGAAGAGGCGCGCGGCTGGGCCATTCCGGCGGCCACCGATATCGCCTTTGCGCTCGGCGTCCTCAGCCTGTTCGGGAAACGTGTTCCCGCCGAGTTGAAGACCTTTTTGCTGGCGCTGGCCGTCGTCGATGACCTTGGCGCAATCATTATCATCGCGATTTTCTACACCAGCAAGCTGTCGATTGCCGCGCTGATGATGGCGCTGTTGGCGGGTATCGGCCTGCTGGCACTGAACCTGAGCGGCGTGAAGCGGTTCACACCTTATGTCCTGCTCGGCATCATTTTGTGGGTCTGCGTGCTGAAATCCGGCGTGCATGCGACGCTGGCCGGTGTTGCCCTCGGCTTTGCAATCCCGCTGCAGGCGGACGCGAACGGCAAATCTCCGGCCAAATCCGCCGAGCACGGGCTGCACCCCTGGATTGCGATGTTGGTGATGCCGCTGTTTGCCTTTGCCAACGCCGGTGTCCCGCTGGAGGGTCTGAGCCTCGAACTGTTGCTCGCGCCTTTGTCGCTGGCCATCATGCTGGGTCTTTTTGTCGGCAAGCAGATCGGTGTGTTCGGCTTTGCCTATGCGGCGATCAAGCTGGGCCTTGCGGATCGTCCGAAAGAGGCAAGCATCATGCAGCTTTACGGCGTGTCCCTGTTGGCCGGTATCGGTTTCACCATGTCGCTGTTCATCGGCGCACTGGCCTATGTTGATCCCGAGCACCAGACGCTGGTCAGGATCGGTGTAATCTCAGGTTCAATCCTGTCCGGTGGTTTGGGGGCGCTTATCCTTGCCTTTGCCAAGCGCCGCGTACCGCTGGCTGCCTGAACGTGACATTGCGGCCTCCGGTTAAATCCGGGGGCCGCTTTTATTTTGTCTGCTGCGCCCCGATGGCCATGGCGGTTGTTTCCTGCAAACGGGCACCGAGATCGCGCATGACTTCAATCGCGATATTCGGCACATCGCGGATCAACTGGAAAAAAAGATCCCTGTTGATTTCGAGCGCAATCAATTCGCCCGACGCCTGAACCGTTGCGTTGCGCGCGCTGTCCGACAGCAAGGCAAGTTCTCCGACAAAATGGTTCTTGCCGATACGGGCGATTTCCGTGCCGCCGCCGGTTCCCCCGACCAGCACCACTGCAGACCCCGATATGATCAGATAGGCACAATCCGCGCGGTCGCCCTCGCGGAACAACGCCTGACCCGCCGCAAAGCTGACCCGCCTGCTGGCGAAGGCCAGCAATTTGAGCGTGGCCGGTTCCAGCTTCGCAAACAGCGGTGTCTGTGCCAGAGCGGCGACCTCGTCTTCCAGCGCCGAACCGGCATGCGCCGCACCGCGCGCCGGACGGCCCTCGTCCGCGAAAACCCGCCCGTCCTCGAAGGAAACCCGCCGCCCGAAGATCGCGGCGTCCTGGGGCCTCGCCAGTGCGGCGAATGTCGCCTTACCCGGGCGCATGGCGACCACCCGCTCCAAAATCCGGCGCGCCTGGACCTCGTCCACGACAATCATTGCGTTGTTCAGCAACAGCACGTCAGGCTTGCGCAGCATCGCCTGCGCCAGTCCGATCCGCTGTCGCTGGGAAGGCGAAACAAGCCGGCCGCCGGTTCCGACGGGATGATCAAGGCCCGCGTCGAGAACGACCGGCAGCAAGCCCTCGGCCTTTAGAACGTCAAAGATCAAAGCCTCGACACGCTCGCGGGCGCGGGCGATGCGATGGGCAATCCGCCCGAAGAGAATATCATCAATCAAGCGGACGCCTCGGGTCGGACGATCAGCGTCATAGAATGCAACAGCCGCCTTGTCCGCCCGCACGACCGCCGACCGGAATGCCAGACGCGCCGCGACGATTTTCTGCTTTAGCGCATCATCCAGAACACCAAGGCGATGCCGGACATCAATGTAGGAGAACGCGAGTGCCAGCAGGCGTTCGTGATCGCCGGGCGCATCCGTTCCGCGGTCGAGCATCACACGGATGCGCGGCAGTTCTGCCGCCTCGACAAAGCTGAACTGTTCGATCAGCGCGGTGTCTTCGGATACGTCCTGAAAAACCTCGAGCAGCATACCGGCGATAGAACGCCCGATCGCGACCATGGGATCATAAAGATCACAGGACCGCAGGACGTTTTGC
>CALGNW010000067.1 GCA_937958345.1 uncultured Neomegalonema sp.
GATCCCGTCGTCGCCAGCATCATAGGGCGCGTGTTCGCCGGTTCATCGCGCTCCGCAACCGTCGTAATCGGCAACAGTCCGCGTCCGTTGATCGACAGATCCGTCGCGTTGCCCGTCGATGTCAGCGAACCTTGCAGGCCAACCTGTCTGACGGTCGTCGCCCGAACACCGCCGGCATTGTAAAAGCTCGAGCTGTTACCCTGATTGACGAGCGACGAAAAATCGGTTTCAGCGCGTTTGTATCCAAACGTCGCCGAGTTGGCGATGTTGTCACTGATACCGGCAAGCCGCTGGGCGTTGACGTTCAGTCCCATGACACTGGCGTTGAGCGAGGAAGAAATTCCCATATACGGATGACTTTCTAGTTTGCTGTGCGTTTTTCGTCCGCCGGTGCGAGCGGAAACTTAGACGCATGGAAAAGGGTGATAGAGATGCGACGGTTCTCCGGCGCAAGCGGGTCGTCCGAGATCGGGTCGGAGGCAGCGCGCCCCTCGACCGTGACAAAGCGATTGGCCGACACGTCCGAGTCGGCTAGCAGGCGGCGGGTCACATTCGCCCGGTCGCTTGACAGCTCCCAGTTGTCATAGTCAGCGGCACTGACAAACAACGAAGCATCCGTATGGCCGCTGACGCCAATTCTGTTGCGCGCCTTTCCTACAATCGGTCCGATTGCACCGATAATCTGACGCAGCAGTATCGAAGGAACGGCAGAACCGGCGCGAAACAAATCGCCACTCGCCAGGTCCACGACCTCGATAACGAGGCCCTCCTCGGTCATATGGATAAACATATGTTTGGTCAGCTCACCGGCATCCGCGCCCTTGGCAAGCTCTGCATTCAGCGTCGCTTGAACCTCGGTCATTTCGCGGTCTGTCTTATCGTCTGCCAGATCCTCTGACGTCAGAATGGCATCGCCGTTCAACATCCCGTCCGCAACGGCGGCCCGTTCACTCATAGGAATATCGGGACTAAAGTAATCAGCGATACCACCCTTCTGTTCTTCGGTGGTCGCATTGATCAGCCACATCAACAAAAAGAAAGCCATCATCGCTGTTACGAAGTCGGCATAGGCAACTTTCCATGCACCGCCGTGATGGCCTGCTGCCTTCACGACCTTTCGTTTGATGATGATGGGACGCATGTTCGGGTTGGTCATCGGGGATCATTTTACCACTAAATTATACGTGGTAAAATTGCGCTGAAATGGTCAATGATCCCTGAAAACCGCTCCGGTAAAATGATGAAATGACCGCTATAATATCCGTCATTTGAAAGACAATTATCGCTAATTCCAAACAACCCGAAACGCGCAAAATTCAGCTAAAATTTCGCGCCTTCAGTCGGCCCGCGTCTTGAGTGTGATAAGTCCTTCGGCGACTTGCCTGCGCAGTTCTTTGATAAAATCCGCCTCCGCTTTTTCGCCGTCGCTCTCACTCAGCTCCGCCATTTCCTCGATGCTTTCTTCGACTTGCTCGGCAAGGCGGCGGGACATCTTCTCCATAATGAACTCGGCGGCTTCGCTGCCGCGAGAGCGCGCAAACGCAATCGCATTCTCGAGCACTTTCTGGTTCACGGCGCGCGTCAGGATCGGCACGTCGCGCGCTTCGATGCGATCAGGAATGTCATCGAACAGGAACATGTGCTTTGCGACAGCCTTCGCAAATTCAGGCGTTTTATCCTCAAGCCTCTTCATTAACGGATCGCGCGTCCGGTCGGTCAGATTATCGAAGATTGCGCCGATCACTTCGTCCGGCGCTGTCGTATCGGCATTCACACGATCCAACAGTTCCGCCTTCACCGTGTCGGCTATGGCGTCAAGGATGACCGGATCGACCTCCGCCATTTCCTTCAGCAAGCCGATGACATTTTCCGCCGAGTCCACATCGAGGCGGGCGATAACTTCGGCGGCCTTTTCGGTCGACAGCATGCTCACAATAATGGCCGACGTGCGCGGATGTTCGCACATAACAAAATCCGCAATTTTATCGTCATCAACGCCGTTCAGGCGATCCCAGACGGTACGTTCGATTCCGCTCGCCTCGCCGATCACTTCGGACACAGCATCAGGGCTCATAATCTTCAGCAAAATCTCCTTGGCCGAATCCGGGCTGAGATTAAAGTCACCGCCGTCGAGAGAGTCGATAAACTCGACAATGATCCCCTCCAGCAGAACATGCGGGATGCTGCGCAAAGTGCGCGTTGCATCGACATACGCACGGACATGCTCGTCGCCAAGCTGCTGCAACAGATCACCCGCTGCGTCCGGCGGTAAGGCCGTCAGAATCACTGCCGCCTTTTGCGCAGGCGACAACATATCCCTTGATGAACTCTGCGATGACACAGGGGGGTTCAACGATAACGCTTCAGCACTCATGTGGCGTATCCTCTGACCAGCGCACCGGCGAGCAAGCTCCAACCATCCGCGACAACAAAAAAGGCAAGCTTGAACGGCAATGCGACCACCGCCGGAGGAACCATCATCATCCCCATACCCATGAGGATCGACGCGACAACCAGATCAATGACCAAAAACGGCAAAAAGATCATAAATCCGATTTCGAATCCGCGTTGAATCTCAGAAAGCATGAAAGAAGGGACCAGCAACGACAGCGGGTACTCATCTCCCGTACCCACTTGCCTTTCGGGCAACGCCGCCGCGAGTTCGGTTATGACATCGACGTCAACCCGTCCCTCCATGAACAAGCGAAAAGGCGCGACCGCACGGGCAAACGCCTGCTCTTCATTGATGTCCCCTTCCAACAGGGGATTGACGCCATTCGCCCAAGCCTCTGTCATCACCGGCTCCATCACAAAATAGCTGAGGAACAGCGCGAGGCTTACGATCATCATATTCGGCGGTGCTGTCTGAAGACCCAATGCCTGCCTGAGCAAAGACAGCACGATGACCATAAACGGAAAGCACGTCACCATCACGGCAACACCGGGCGCAAGGCTGAGAATAGTGATCAGGACAAACAGCTGTACGATACGCCCGCTCAGAGCGTTCTCGCCGCCAAGGTCAATCGAAACTTCCTGTGCGAACGCGGGGGTCACGGTCAACAGCATGCAGGCCAATGCGATAACAATGACCTGAACGAAAACGGGAGGACGCAGCGAAACCCTGTCCATGCCTTAAAACGGATCCGAGATATCAACGATTTCGGTTAACCGGACACCCAGTTGGCCCGGCGCATCGTCCATTTCCTGTAACTGACCACGCGCGATCACCCGCTTGCCAACCATGATCTCGACCGGATCATCAAGTTTCGCATCAAGCCCGATCATCGAATCGCGCTTCATTTGCAAAAGGTCCTTCACCTTGGGCTTTGCGCGCCCGACGGCAATAACGATTTCAACGGGCAGATCAAAAATCGCCCGCTGATGACGGTTGGAAGAATCCCCATTCCGCGAATCCAGTATCGGGGCCTCCTGCGGCTCGGTAGCCGCGTCATCTTGAAGGTCTGTCATATCAGGTCACTTTCTTCTGCTTCTTGCAATCCACCATCACGGATCGTTTCTTCCAGCTCATCGGCGAGGGCGAGAATTCGTTTCGAAACCCCGTCAATATCAATGTCGCCGCCGCCGCCCGCCCATTCGATCTCTATCTGCGCAGGGAAAAAGTCGGCCCGCTCGCGGATTTCGAACGGGTGATCAATCGACGCCGTCAATCGCTCGATCAGCTCGGCAGCACCTCCCGGTGCAACGTGCAGCGTGACAGGTCGTTGCGCATCGGACAGCGTTTCGGTCATAACGTGCCGGACTTTTTCAAAAAGGCCCCGTTCGGATAAATGCGGACAAATCGCACGAACAACGGACGCCACGGCAAGGCCCGCGTCACGCCTGACTTCTTCGACCGCCTCGCGCCTGAGGTCAGCGACCGACGCAAGGACAACACGCAGTTCACTTAAAGCGTCTTCGACCTGAGCATCGGCTTCGGCCCGTTCGAGCGCACGACCCTCGGCAAGCCCGTCGTGAAAGGCCGCCTCTTTTGTCCGGGGCGTATCATTTGAAACCACATCAGACGAAATCTGAAACTCACGCAGGAACGAGACAACCCCACTCACGACGCTTGCTCCCGCGGCGGCTGGTTCTCAAGCCACTTTTTAAGAACATCAGCCGATTCTTCCGTGCGGCTCCCGACCGTATCCCGAAGGACGTCGATTGCCGTGGGCGGCGGTGCCGGAGGCAGCGGATCACTTGATGGCAGGCCCGTCGGGAAAGACGGTTCCACGTCGGACGACGGCGTGACATCGATTGCCGACATCGCAGGATCGGAATTATCCAACAGATTATCCGGCGCTTGATTGGCCGCCAGAACAGGCCGCACCACAAACAAGCCGAGCACCAACGCCACCAGCGCCAGTACACCCATCTGGATCAGCTCCATCATATTTGCTTCGACAAAGGACGGGCTTTGGTTATCAACCGCCGTCGATCCCTGTTGGGGGATCTCCGCGAATGAAATCGACTCGACGGTGACAACGTCGCCCCGTTCGGCATCAAAGCCGACAGCCGACTTCACAAGATTTTCCAGCTTTGCGATTTCTGCCGCCGTGCGCGGTTCGGCGGATCGGGTTCCGTCCTCCGCAGTCGTGCGGATTTCATCGAGCAGCACGGCAACACTGATCCGCTTGAGTGTGCCGGCAGGTCGCAGAATTTCTTCGCGCGTTTCGGTATAATCGTAGCGATCTGTCTTGCGATTTTCGTCACGCTCCGATGAACTGTTCCCGTCGGCCTGCGCATCGCCGTCGGGCAGGTTGCTTGCCACGGTGACATTGCCTCCGGAATCGCTGCCTTTTTCGGCCATTTCGATTGTATTGCTTTCCCGCAAAGCCCTGCTTTCAGGGTCAATGACGCGCCGCGAGATCGACTCTGTCTCGCGCGTCCGTTCGATATTCACCGTGACACGCGCGCGGCCTTCCCCGACTCTGGCGGCAAGCAGCGCCTCAACCTGCGCCGTCATTTTGTTGGCTTGCTCGCCATTATCGCCCGTACCGCCCATGCCGTTATCGCCGGGACGCAGCAGCACACCATTCACCGTGTCGATTACCGCCACCTGTTCAGCCGCCAATCCGGGAACCGCAAGCGCAACCAGATACCGCGCCGCCGTCGCATCCTGCCGCGAGACAACGCCCGACGAGCCGGTCAGCGTAATAGAAGCCGTCGGCATCGAGCGGGTACGTGCAAAACTGCGCCGCCGCGGTGCACCGATATGAACACGTGCCTGCCGGATACCGGGCGTAGCCAACAACGTTCTGGCCAGCTCGCCTTCCTTTGCGCGCCAAAAGGCCGCGTCAAACATCTCTGCTGTTGTTCCGAAACCGCTGAGTCCGTCGAGCAACTCATAGCCATCCTGCCCGCTCGCAGGTAAGCCGGATGCAGCGAGGTTCATGCGAACGCGGTCGCGATCCGGCTCGGGAACGTAGATCGAATTCGCCCTCACCTCGCTCGCGATGCCGCGCTGTTCAAGTTCGGAAATCACCGCACCCGCCGCTTTTCCCTCTAAGCCGGAATACAGCAGAACCATCGACGGGCGCTGCGCCATCTGGGCAACCAGATAGGTCCCGAATATGGTTAACAGCAAGGCAGCGGCAATCATCACGCGCTTTACAGGCGAAAGTTTAGCTAAAGTTTTCGACAAGTTATCCATAAGTATAATATGCCTATATTGCGCATTTTTCACAGTAACTATTAGTCGATTACTATGGTTTTTGTTAATTTATGATTTACGCATTTCATTCACCATTTGCCGTACGAAATAATTGACCAAGAGGTGATTGCGTGACCGAGTCGACCGAAAAACCAAAGAAGAGCAAGGCTATGCTTTTCGGACTGGTCGGTGCGCTGGTGCTGGGCGGCGGTGGAGGATTCGCCGCCTATTCAGGCTTGATTGCGATTCCCGGTTTAGGGCCGCAGAAAGTGGTTCACGCCGACGAGGGCAAATCACACAAAGCAGACAGCAAGGCGGCATACGTCATGCTCGACCCCATCGTTGTCGATTTCGGTCGCGGAGGTCGCGGAGGTCGGCTCCGCATGTCTCTCGCCATCGAAACCACATCCGACGGCAAAAAATCCGTCGATGAAAAGAAATATCGTATCGTCGATACGCTCTACAGCTTTTTGCGCGCCATCAAAGAAGACGAGCTGCGCGACCCTGCCAAAACCGACCTTCTCCGCTCGCGCATCCTGCGCCGTGTCCTGCTGGAAACAACGCCGGGCACGGTCTCGGACGTGCTCATTTCCGAATTCGTCATTCTATAGAGGTCCCGATATGTCTTTAATCTCTGACGGTCTCCTTCTCGCTGCGGCAGTCGCCGCGATCTTCTATTGCTTTGTTGTCAGCCGACGCCTTGGCGGATTGAAGAGACAATCAGCCGACCTGACCACGAAGCTCGGCGAGCTTGACCGAACTGTTTCGCAAGTCCGCGTTGCTATCTCCGAAGGCCGCGAACTCGCCAATGCCGAGAACGAGCGGTTGAACGAAATCCGCAAACAGACCGACCGTCTGCGCCGCGAACTTCTGTCGGCACGCAGCACGCTGGAAAAATCAATCGCAAAGCAACCTGCGGCCAGCGCGCCACCGGTCGAGGATGATCCGATTTCACGGATCAAGCGCCTGCAACGCCGCCAGAAGGTCCGGTCCGCGTCGTGAGTGCAAAGACTCAAAAGAAGAAAGCGGCGCGCAGTGCGGTCCTGCCTGTTATTGCCTTGTGTTTCCTCGCCTCCGCCGCGCTTCGGGGTGCATTGGTGGCCGAGGCGGCGAACGATACCGTCAGCCAGCAGGTCGCCGATCAGATCGCATCCGAGGCGCGGGCGGCATGGACCGAAAAACCGAAAGCCGAACACCCGTCATGCGACGCCGCCCCTTTGATTGAAAAACTCAAGGAGCGCGAAGCGGAGTTCGAACGGCGCGAAGCATCATTGAATGAACGCAGCGCAAAGCTCGAGGTGATCGAGGCCCGTCTGAAAGAAAAAATAGAAGCACTGGAGACGGCGCGCACTGAACTGGAATCGACCGTTGCCCGTGTCGATGGCGCACAGTCACGGGACATCGAACACCTCGTAACGATGTACTCGACCATGAAGCCGAAACGCGCGGGCGAACTGTTCAATCAAATGGACGTCAAGTTCGCCTCCGAACTGTTGATACGCGCCAAGCCCGAGATCGCCGCCCTGATTTTGGCAAATATGGACGCGGAGAACGCCTTCACAGCAAGCTTGTTGATCGCGCGCCGCAACCAGTCGGCTCCGAAGAACTGAACACCGCGTCTGCATTGGCGGCGTATGAAAAGAGGCACGAATGCTGGTAATCGTTGGGATAATTGTTGTCATGGTAACGGTATTCGGCGGCTATGTTGCCGCCGGGGGAAAGTTCGGCGTCATCCTGCACGCCTTGCCGTTTGAGATGACGATGATCGGCGGTGCTGCTGTCGGCGCTTTCATCATCAGCAACAGCATGAGCGTCGTCAAACAGACCGGTAAGGACGTGGTGCGCGGCTTTAAGGGCTCACGGTGGAAAAAGGACGACTACAACGACCTTCTTGCCCTCCTCTATTCCCTGTCCCGCATGGCAAAGGATGATCCGCTCTCGCTTGAAACCGCTCTGGATGATCCGGACAACGCGCCGGTGTTCAGCAAATACCCGAAAATTGCGGCGGACCACCGGGCGATGGGCATGATCTGCGATACGATGCGTGCGGCCAGTATGAATTTGACCGACCCCCACCAGGTTGAAGATATGCTTGAAAAGCAGCTCGAAGCCGAACTACATCACAGCCAGCATGGATCGCACGCCCTGCAAAACATGGCTGACGGCCTTCCCGCGCTGGGTATTGTTGCCGCCGTGCTCGGCATCATTAAGACGATGTCGTCTATCGACAAGCCGCCAACAGTTTTGGGCGGCATGATCGGCGGCGCACTGGTCGGGACATTTCTGGGCGTCTTTCTCGCCTACGGTTTCGTCGGACCGCTTGCCGCCCGCGTCGGGTCTGTTGTCGATGAAGAACACAGATTCTATCAGTTGATCCGCGATGTTCTGATCGCCAGCCTGCACAACCATACGCCCAATATGTGCGTCGAGGTTGGCCGCCAGAACGCGCCCCACGACCTTCGTCCCAGCTTTAGCGATCTCGACGCGGCCCTCAAGGCGCTGCGCAAGGAAGCGGCATGAGATTAGTTGCGCCAATCGCTTGCTCGCTGCTTGCCCTGTCCTGCACTGAGGTTTCCGCTGCGGAAATCAAAGTGCAGGAATTCGGTAGCATGACAAGAATTCTCCTTCCGGTCCAAAGGCACATGGGCATGACCATCGCCCACCCCCCACGGCGGGTAAAGGTCGAGGCGTCTTCGGGCGATTTAGGTCTGATTGCCCCGGCGGTGAGGCAAAATAGCAGACTGTCAAAACTTGATGTCTGGAAAAGCGACCGCTCCAGCGGCATCGACCTCGCCTATACCTGCGATTGCACATCGAGCAGCTATCTGACCGAGGCGCGCGAAGTCGTCATCGACATCGTAGACAGAAGCCGCCCGCCCACTGCCGTGCCCGCGAAAACAATCACGCGCCAGCGCAACACCCCCCAAGCGCCAGCCGCTGTCCGCGCCCCTCGTCCTTTCGGCGAAAGCGAGTCTCTTCGGCTTTCCAGAGTACTGGTCGCGACGCCCTTTCCACCGGTCCGCCCCGGCCGCCCGGAACCGATGAACGATTTCGATTCTGCGATTGAAGGCATCCGGAGTGCAGTTGAAGCGCAGATCAACGAGGCCGCCTTGCAAGGCCAGATTACGCTTTCAGGCGGCAACGGATTTAACCGGAAACCGCTCGACAAAGGATGCCCCGACGAGGCCGCGCTCGACCTGCGCCGTCTGACCGATACGGTATCGTTTCGCGAACCCATCCCGTCACTGCGCGCGGCGGTTCTTGACGAAATGAAGCAGATCAACCCCACTGCAGTCCGCGCGCTTTCACGGCACTTCGTCGCGTTCGGTCTGGGCACGGAAGCCAAGGCGGTGTTCGGCAGCTTCGGAACAGGCGGAGAAGCCGAAGATCTGATCATCGATATGGCGAATTATCTGGATGGAGAGTTTTCGAAACTGTCTGAAAGTGCGCTTTTCTATAAGCAGTGCGGACGCAATGCAGCGGTATGGCGCGCGGCTCTGGCGGCGGTTCAACGCACAGGCGGTGTCAGAGAAGCATACGCCGCAGCGGATGGAGCCGTTCTGGACCTGCCGGATACACTGCGCCTAAACCTCGGCGCACAAATCGCTCTGGGCCTGATCGACGAGGGCGACAAGACCACGGCAATGCGCATTTGGCGAAATCTTGAAAATGCCCGAGGACCGGAAACGGCGGCGCAACGCCTGCTACGCGCCTACATCCAGCCCGAGGACGCATCTGAAATGGCGCCCCTGTCGATCCTCGCCGATCTTTCGGAAACCCGCACGCCAGAAGCCATTCCGGCGGTTCTGCGCGCAACCGAAATTCTGATAAAAGGATTTGATCGCGGCGACGCCAAACGCGTCAGGCAGTCTCTTGATGACCTGATCTATATATACGAGGGAACAGATAAAGAGGCCGGGCTTGTCCTCGCGCGCGCCAAGATGAACGCACGCTACGGAAACCTCGCCTCCGCGCTGCAGGAACTTAAAGCCCGCCTGTCCGACGAACCAGAGAACGCCGGCTATTGGAGCGAACTCATCCAACGGACAATTCGCTCGGCAATCGAGGGCGCGGACCCTATTGAACGCCCCGGTGATTTTGCCAAAATTCTTCGGGTACAATCCGACCTCGATCAATCTCCTCAATCCGACGTCGCGCGGTTGTCGCTTGCGCGGCAGGCCGTAGATAGCGGCGCGGCACATGTCGCAACCGATGTTTTGCCCAAACCTGTCTTGGCCCGATCAATGGATGCACGAAAAATTATGGCCGAGGCTGCCCTGAAAATGGGCCGGAGCAAGCAAGCAATCACTTTGCTGAACGGTGCAAAGGATAAGGACAGCATCGCATTGCGGCGGCGCGCCATGACCCTAAGCGCCGACGACGTCAGGACCGTGTCTGCTGGCCGCTTCGATACAGCGCCGACGGCGACCCAAGACGCACCGCTGGCGCACGCGCGGCAACTTCTGGATCAATCGATAACCGACCTAACCACTGTTGAGGAGATGCTTTCAGATGGATAACTCAGCCTATGTCAGCATTACCCGACAGATGGGTCTGCTTTCCGAGATGCAGACCATTGCCCAGAATGTCGCCAACGCAAACACGGTCGGCTATCGCCGCGAGGGTTTGGTTTTCTCCGAATTTGTCAAAGCGACCGGCAATGACAGCGTATCAATGGCCCAAGCCAAAGCACGCTTTATCGACTCAAGCCAAGGCGTACTCGACCGCACCGGCAGCACGCTTGATTTCGCCATCGAGGGTGACGGTTTCTTCCGCATCGAAACAGCGAATGGCGAACGCCTGACACGGGCAGGTAACTTTGCGCTGAACCCGGACGGTGAAATCGTCACACCGGACGGACAACGCGTTCTCAGCGCAGATGGCGCTGCAATCGTTATTCCGGACGGCGAAGGCGCGGTCAACGTATCGTCGGATGGCGAACTCTCGGTCAACGGCAACGTCATCGCACAACTCGGCATTGCCGCCGTCGACCCGAAGACGCTGAGGCGCGAAGGCGACAACCTCTTCAGCGCGACCCAGGGCACACAACCGGCGGAAAACGCTCGTGTGGCACAGGGCTTTCTCGAACAGTCAAACGTCAATTCCGTAACCGCCATCTCGCGCATGATCGAAGTTCAGCGCGCCTATGAACTGGGTCAGGGAATGCTCGAACGCGAACATGATCGGGTTACCCGCCTGATCCAAACGCTCGGGCGGCAAAGCTGATCACCCCCAATAATAACATCAAACGTTTCGGATAAGGAGCAGTCAAATGCGAGCACTTAAGATTGCGGCAACGGGCATGGATGCCCAGCAGATGCGCGTCGAAGTCATTTCGAACAACATCGCGAACATGAGTACGACAGGCTACAAATCCCGCCGCGCCGATTTCGCGGACCTGCACTATCAGCAAACAGCATCCCCCGGCGCATTATCGTCGCGAACCGGCACGACGCTGGCAACCGGGGTGCAACTTGGTCTCGGTGTCCGTGCGGCGTCTGTTTCGATGCTGCTAGAGCAAGGATCGATTGAACGCACGAGTCAGGACTTTGACTTTGCGCTTGAGGGAAATGGGTTCTTCCAGATCGAATTGCCATCGGGCGAGACGGGCTATACCCGCGACGGTTCGTTCAAGCTGAACGGTGAGGGCCTTCTTGTAACATCCGAAGGTTTTGCAATCGCAGACCAAATCACCGTTCCCGAGGACGCCCGCCGTATATCGGCAAACGCCGACGGCGAAGTCTATGCCTATTTCGACGGGGAACCGGGGGGGCGGTTGATCGGCTCGCTCACCATTGCCGGTTTCACGAACGAGAAGGGCCTCGAAGCGATGGGAGACAACCTCTTCCGCGAGACCGGCGCATCCGGCCCGCCGCTAATCGGTGAACCGGGCCGAGACGGACTTGCGCGGGTGCGTCAGGGGTATCTCGAACAATCGACCGTCGATGTTGTCACAGAGATAGCTGATCTAATCGAGGCACAACGAGGATACGAGATGAACTCCAAAGTCATCAGCGCAGCCGACCAGATGCTCGGCGCAACGGTACAGATCCGATGATCCGGAAATCTGTCAGCCTGTTTTGTATCGCCGGGATATCACTCGCGGCAACGCTTGCGGCTTCTGCTGCAACTGTTGAGGCCGCGCGAACCCTGCATCGTGGAACAATTATCAACAGCTCGGACGTCGTCATTACGCCAAACAGCCCGCGACGCGGACAGATCGAGACGCTACACGACGTTGTCGGCAAGGAAGTCAGATCGACCCTGCGCGAGGGCAGGCCAATCCGGTATGCGGACTTGCGCGCGCCGATCCTTGTCGAGCGCAATCAGCTTGTCGATATTTTCTACCGCGCCGGATCGCTCATTATTCGCGGCGAGGGACGTGCATTGCGCCAAGGCGGAAGCGGCGAGCGAATTCGGGTAATGAACCTCGATTCCCGGATCGTCGTTTCAGGCCGCGTAACCGAGAGCGGCCAGATCGAGGTGAACCGATGAACGCACTAAAGAAAAGCATACTGTTCGCATTGCTCGCCGCAAGCAGCATTGCGGGTTGCAGTCGATTTGACAACATCGGGCGGGAACCGAGCTTTTCCAGCTTTTCCCAAGAACCCCAGATGATGGCACGTCGCCCCGGAGCCGAAAGCGCGCCTGAACGGCAAGTCCTAAGCGACCGCTATCCGTCCCTGCCACCGCCGGACAACCTTCAGCGGACCGCCTTCGCAGCGCCGGCATCATTTCCGATCCATTCCACCAACACCAGCGGTTCACTTTGGAGTTCTGACCCGAAGTCGCTGTTTGGTGATCGCCGCGCGAAGCAAAAGGGCGACATCCTGACGGTGCTTATCGAGATCGACGATCAGGCCGAATTGTCAAACACGACCGCCCGTTCACGCAGCGGAGACGAGTCGATGACAGCCGGTGCTCTCTTCGGAATTGAAAGTCTGGTCAACAAAGTTCTGCCCGGAGGCGGATTGGACAGCGGCGTGTCGACAAACTCGACTTCGACCGCATCAGGACAGGGACAGGTTCGCCGGAACGAGGCAATTTCGCTAAAAGTTGCAGCAAGAGTGATGGACATTCTCCCGACGGGACATCTGCTGATAACCGGACGTCAGGAAGTTCGTGTCAATTTCGAACTCAGGGACTTACAAGTGGTCGGGCTTATCCGGCCAGAAGATATTTCGCGAAACAACGACATCACGTATGACAAGATGGCGGAGGCGCGAATTTCGTACGGGGGCAGAGGTCACATCTCAGATGTGCAGCAGGCGCGGTATGGACAGCAAGTGCTGGACAAAATCGCGCCTTTCTAACGCTTCACGAAATTTAGCGTTCGTCATCGGCCTTGGGGGAGGCATCGATGAAAAAAATTCTACCAATATTGATCGCATTGTTGGGTCTCGGCGGCGGCGTTGCCGCCGGGACGATTATGAAACCTGCCGAAGAAGCACCGCTTCACATGGCGGAAGGTGACGACGGGCACGGGAAGAAGAAAGCTTCGGCTGACGGCCACGGATCAAAGGACAGCCACGGCGAAGCATCGGACGGCTCGGACGACGAATTGGTGTATGTCGGCTTGGACAAACCGTTCTTTGTGCCGGTGATCAAATACGGGCAGACGAACACACTCGTCCGTCTGGACATCCATCTCGAAGTGCCCGAAGCGATGCAGGAAAAGGTCAAGAAGCACGATCCCAAACTGAGGGATGCGTTTCTGAGAACCGTAATGAATTTCTCGTATGATGGCGGCTTCTCCCGCGTTCACGGGGGCGAGGGTTTCTCGATCCTGCGCGACGACCTGCTCATCAGCGCGCGTGAAATCCTCGGGGCATCTGTGCAGACGGTTCTGATCGGCGAAATTCTCACTCGCGAATCTTAAGCGGAAGACAACCAAAGGGCGGGCTGTACGGCTCGCCCTTTGAAAGATCACGACAGATAAATCAGGCTTCTTCAGGAACAGTCGCGACGCGCAAGGCATTGACATCCGACGGTCTGACAAGCGCACCGGATTGTAGAAACAGCATTGGTCCGTCATCGTCTACACGCGCCTCGATCACTGCACCGCTCGCGCCGGAATCGACAATCCGTGTTGTCTCGTCCTTGTAGGAATAAACGAACGATACGCCGTAGTGCCCGTCCGGCGCCTGACCGCCATTAGTCAATTCTCCGGACCATTCAAAGCTGTCACTCTTCGGGTCAAGATCAATGCGGGCGACTTCTTCGCCGGTGTTGTCCACGATCCGCGCCTCGGCGCTTACAGCCGTTTGATCGGCGGAAAGCGGAAGGTCGATGCCGTCAGCGCCCAGCTCGAACAATGCGGACTCAGCTTCGACTGTTCGGCCAATCCAACCGCTTAGTTTACTCATCTCATCCGAGACGCCCTGCTCGATCAGGCGCGACAGTTTTTCATTCGAACCAACCTGCTGTTCGACCGCCGAAAAACTCGCCAGCTGTTCAACGAATTGAGTTGAGTCAAGCGGCGCAAGGGGGTCCTGGTTCTTAAGCTGTGCGGTCAGCAAGGTCAGGAAATCATTGAAATCCGACAATGCGGTTTCTCGTGCTTCACCGACAGCGGATTCGACCCGGGCAGCCGTCACAGCGGTACTCGCGGAATTAGAGGATAAAGCATCCATAGTGCGTTCCTTTCGGTCAGATTCGGATATCAAGGCGGTTTGACGGTACGGTGATCGGAGCAAGCCCGACGGTCTCGCTTATCGGATCAGCCGTTCCGGAGGTTGCGAAGGGCTTGGCATCATTTCCGCCGCCCTGCCCTTTGGCGCGTTCCTGCGAAAATGTGAGTGACCCCAAGTCGACATTCGTTTCGCGAAGTAGTTTCAGCAATTCGTCAGAGTTTCGACGCATTAAATCGAGGGCGTCTTCCCGCTCGGCGCGGACGATTATGTTCATGCGGTCATCAATGAGTGTGAACTCGATATCGAGTTTTCCCATCTCGACCGGATCAATATACAGCTCGACCGTCGCCCCGCTTTTGGCCGACAGTGCCGC
>CALGNW010000068.1 GCA_937958345.1 uncultured Neomegalonema sp.
GTTTGAGCATTTCACCCACGACGCTGTGGTCCTGCCAATGACCGTATGGCCGATGTGGCAAAGGCAGCGCGCCCGCAAATGCGCGGCAATGGAAAAGGGTTCGTGGGGAACCCCACTCCCTTCGGAAGCCGACCGTGCCGCTGTCAAAAACAGGATCGCTGCCGAGGGCGCATTAAGCTCGCGCGATTTCGACGGCGCACCGAAAGGCGAAGTCTGGCGACGGTCCGAGCATCGGGTTTCGCTTGATTACCTTTGGCATGCAGGTGAACTCGCAACCGCAGAGCGCCGGAACTTTTCGAAGATCTTCGACCTGACAGAGCGGGTCATACCCGAAGCTGTTCGCGCCGTTCCCGCCGCCGATGAATCGGCTCAACTGGCATGGCTTTGCGAATCGGCCATTGCCCGCCTTGGCTTCGGGACGGAAAGCGAAATCAAAGCCTTTTACGACGCGGCAGATCTGGCTGAAATCAAGTCAGAGGTGTCACGAAGCGATTGGTGGCGTGCGGTCGAAATCGAGACAGCGGATGGTATTTGGACGCCCGCGCTAGCAAGGCCGGACATCGAGCGCATCGTCGAAACCGCGACGCCGCCCTCCTCCCGACTCAGAATTGTGAACCCCTTCGATCCTATCGTCCGAGATAGGGCACGGGCAAAGCGGCTGTTTAATTTCGAGTACCGCATCGAAATTTACACGCCAGCCGAAAAACGCCAATACGGGTATTATGTCTATCCGATTTTGGAAGGTGACCGGTTTATAGGACGCATCGAAGTCCGTGCTGATCGCGACGCAGGGATATTACGCGTCGAAAACCTGTGGCCCGAAAAGAAAATTTCTTTCGGTCCGGGGCGCGTCAACCGGCTGGAAGCGGAAGTCTCCCGCCTCGCTAAGTTTGTCGGGACACCCAAGGTCGAATTTGCCGGTGGCTATCTCCGTTGAAGGCGGGGGATGGAAACCCGTCAGAGCGCAGAAACCTTCATTCGACTGATTTAATCCATGAACCTGCCGCAGGCACCGCACCGGATTGCAAGCCATTCAACAGGCGCAATTCCTCATCGCGATCCCCATCGAAGGCCGACACGCGAGCAATGTCTTCGAGACTATCCCCCGCCTGAACGCGTCTTGCTGTGTAGCGCCGCAGCGGCGGAATTTCATTCGGCTGAATTCGCCGGAAACTGCGAGACATCGCATCGAACAATGGACGCTCCGCCGCGCCGTCCACTCCTTGAGAAAGCATCGTCAGGCTCGCGATATGACCGCCCAAATCATAGAAAGTAATATCTACCGAAACTCGGTCCTCTCCGTCCGCCTCCGATGCCGAAGCGGTCAGAGCGCGAATGCCGTTTATCTCCGCTTCTTGTGGATTACCGAAGGGCGAGTCCCGCCGTTTCAGCAATGCCGACAACTCATCAAACCAACCGGGCTTGGGATCATCAATTCGAAACAGGGCCGCTCTATTCGGCGAAAGCAACCTGAGATGCTTGCCATGATCCGGTGAAAGGTTCTTCGGCACATCAAAGACAATCCCGTGTTGGCGACTCCAATATTTCCCGTCCCGAATAAAGCCGCCTGCATACCTGTCATCGAAAGTCATGCCGTCCACGACGGACATCAACGTATCGCGCGCTTCGCTAACCGACCGCATTGCGGTAAGTGCCCCCAGTGCGGCAACACGTTGAGCCAGCTTCGGATATCCCGAGCGGGCGGCGATTTTTTCCAGTTCCGGCGAGGACAAACCTACCGCACGGGCGCGCGCCATTTGCCAGGCATCCAACCGCTGCAAAAACTCGCCATAACCGCCCGACCCGTACCCGCTTGCTGCCAAAATCTGGATGGCGAGGCGGTCCGCTTCCAGTTCCTGTTCTTTCGAAAAAGAAGTCAGTTCGCCCAGTCGCGCTTCGATCTCGCTTTCGATCATCGCAATTTGCCGCGCTTCCGATGTTTCGCGGCTCAGGCTGTCGGCATTTTCCGTGATGACATCCCGCACGAACCGCTCGTTCGCGGCGACCGTTTTGGCTGAATGGCGTGCGATCACGTGTCCGATTTCGTGGGCAATCACGCCGGCAAGTTGCGCCTCTGTGTTGGCCATCGCGATGATGCCGCGCGACACGTAGATCGAACCGCCCGGCAGCGCGTAGGCACTTGGCGTATTCGTGTCGAGAATTCGGATAGGAATCGGATCATATTCACGGGGGATCGAAACATTGGCCGACAGTTTCCGGGTCAACGCTTCAACATAGCTTTGCGCTTCGCCATCCTGGTAAACGCCCCCCCTCTCGCGCAAAAATTGGGGCGTAGTTTCTTCGCCAAGCTGTTTTTCCTGAGCGATACTGCGAACCTCACCCGGGCGCGATGCGGCACAGCCGGCGACGGCAAGGACCAGCGCAAACGCAACAAGACGCGGCAAACTTACAAGCATCCATTTTTCCTTATGTTTGCATCGCCGGCACAGGGCCGAGGTTGAGCCCGCAGCACTTCCATCACGCGCCCGGCGGCGGGTATTGCATCCGGTGCAGCACATCATCCCACGAGACGGTGTTACGGACAAACTCGTTGGCGGCATCCCGCGGCGGCTGATAATCCCACGAGGTCAGCATGCCCGCCTCCATCGCGGAATG
>CALGNW010000069.1 GCA_937958345.1 uncultured Neomegalonema sp.
AACCCAGTTGTTGACGGTTGACGGCGTTCGCCGCACGGCGCTGGTGATCCGTGATCCGATCCCGCTGAACACCGTGTTCAAATCGGCGGTTGATGCAGGCGGGTTCGTCGCGGTCTATCATATCGCCGGTGAGCGCAAGCATAGCTATACCGCGACGCCTCCGGCCCAGTTATCCAGCGTTGATGCGATTGCGTTTATTCACGAAGATGCCTATCCGGCGGACCGGAGCAGTGATCTGAGTTTCACTGTCTCGATCTCGCCAACCGTTGCCGAGCAGAATATCCTGAATACCGCGCACGGGTTTGTCAGCACGGCAACAACGACGACGGTCTATAAATCGAACGAAGTCATTACACCTGTCACCGGCCCGGGCGCGACGATTGTGTTTCTGGGAACACCCGGCGGACCGCCGATCGAGAATTCTCCCTTCGGCACGAATGTCTCGGTTCTCGTCGGTGCGGCAGCCTGTAACCTGACCGATGGTCCGGACGAAATACAGGTCGTTGTCGAAACGCCGGCACTGGGTGACCGCGAGGTTCTGGTCGCACGCGAGACCGCCGCAAATAGCGGATTGTTCGAGACCGACCCGATCGCGATTATCCGGGCAAGTGCGGCTGTTCCGTTGAACAATGTTGTGGAGGGCGTCCCCGGTGATGCCGCCGGAGCCAGCGCGACGGCGCAATGTCTGGGCGAGACGATCTCGACCGAAATCGGTTTGCAGCCGGGCGGGTTCGTCTTTGACAGTGTGACCAACGAGCCGGTGTCGAATGCGCGCGTGTCGGTTTATGCAGAGGGCGGCGAGGGGCCGTTCCTCACCCAATCCCTGACGGACGGACAAGGGTATTTCGATCTGGGCGTGTTGCCCGAGGGCGCGTATCGGCTGGTCGTGATTCCGCCGTTCAGCTATTCATACCCCTCGGTCCGCAATGATTTTTCCGGGTTTGACCGCAGCGTTGACAGTCAGATTTCCTACGGCGTGGATTTCACTTTTACGGGCGGTGTGCTGTCGAATATCGACGTGCCGCTTGATCCGGCTGTCGGGATTGCCCTGACGATGGATAAAACGTCCGACCGCGAAATCGTGCGGCGCGGCGGCCATGTGATCTATACGCTGACAGTGCGGAACCAGATGGCCCAGACGTTGGTCGATGCCGAGATTGAGGACCAACTGCCTGCGGGTTTCAGATACGTGAAGGGGTCCGCGCGGCGCGATGATCTTGCGCTGTCCCGCGTGCCGAATGTAAGCGGCGACAACATGCTGAGCTTTGACCTTGATACGGTTGAAGCCAACAGCGAAACGCAGATCACCTATGCGGTGCGTGTCGGCACGGCGGCCGGACGCGGCGACAAAACCAACACCGCCCGCGTTCGCGGACGCCAGGACGGAACCGGCATCGAGCAGGAATCCGAACTGGCGCGTGCAACGGTAACGGTTGATGATCGCGGCGGTGTTTTTGCTGACGAGGCCGTCGTGGTCGGTCGCGTGTTCCTTGATAAAAACGGCGACGGAATTCAAACCGAGCTGGACGAGGACGACAACCCGCATAACGAACCGGGTGTACCGGGCGTCAAGATTGTCACGTCGAACGGCCTGACCGTGGTGACGGATTCCGAGGGGCGGTATTCTCTGTTCGGTCTGCGCCCGATTACTCAGGTGTTCGCCCTGCAGCTTGGCACATTGCCCCGCACGGCGATGCCTATGCATGCCGACGTTGATGATGCGCTTGCGCCCGGTTCACGCCTGATTGATCTGAAGCGCGGCGAGTTGCGCGGCGAAGATTTTCCGCTGGTATGGACTGAAACCGCCGAAGCGGATGTCGCCGAGCGCATGAACCGGTTTGGCGGATTGTCAAAGGACGAGTCCTTTGCGCGCGATGACCTGCCGCTGAGTTTTGATGCGACCGCGCGGGGCAGCTCGCGCGACGAGGCGGGTCTTGATACGACCACCGAATTGCCCACCGTCGCAGATGCCGAGAAAGAAGCCGCCGAAGAAACAGGCCGCGTGCGCGGACGCGCGCAGGCGAACATTGAAGAGCAGATTAAAACGCTGAAACCCGGCCTCGGCTTTGTCGGTGTGAAGGACGGCGAAGAAATCGGGCGTCCGTCCATCACCGTGCGTGTCAAGGGTCCGGTTGCGGGAAGCCTGCGCCTTGAGCTGAACGGCGAAGAGGTTCCGGACTCGCAAATCGGCGCGAAAGTCACGCACCGCGACGGTGGCATTCAGATGTTCGAGTACGTCGCGCTGCGTCTGAACCCCGGCGAGAACGTGCTGTCGGCTGTTGTCACCGATCCGTTCGGCAATGACCGTGGCCGTGAAGAAGTGACCGTTTATGCGCCGGGCGAACCGGCGGGGATTATGATTGTTGCGCCGGACGAGGCGCCCGCGAACTCGCGTGCGCGGATTCCGGTTCTGGTGCGCGTGGTTGACGCGGCGGGCCGTCTGGTGCGTGTCCCTGCCGACGTGACGCTGACGGCGGATAAGGGAACGTGGGACGTGCGCGACATTCGCGACGCGACCCACGGTTTGCAGGCGTATATCGATAATGGCGAGGCAACGTTCGACTTTATCCCGCCTGATCTTGTCGGGTCCGAGACCATTGGTGTCGAGGCGGACTTCGGCAGCGTGACGGCTGATATCGGTTTTACCCCCGACCTGACCGAGCGCACGTTTGTAGGCGTGATCGAAGGGGCGATCAGCATTCGTGAAAACGGCGGGCGGATCGAGGGACTGCTGGAGGATGACGAGATTTCGTCGTTCGAAGAAACCACCGAAGGCGTGCGCGGGCAGCTTTACCTGAAAGGTAAAATCCTTGGCGAGAACCTGCTGACCCTGCGCTATAACAGCGATCAGGACAGCGAAGAGCGTCTGTTCCGCGATATCCGCCGTGACGAGTTCTATCCGGTCTATGGCGACAATTCCGAGCGCGGTTTTGATGCCCAGTCCAACTCGGCGCTGTACGTCAAGGTCGAGCGGGAGCAATCCTATATCCTCTATGGCGATCTGGCGGTCGAAGCGCAGTCGGATGCGATCCGTCTGGGCGCGTATCGCCGGTCGCTGACCGGTGGCCGTGCGCATATCGAAAAAGGTGCGGTGACGGTCGATCTGTTCGTCGCCGAAACCGACGAGGAACAGCGCGTCGTCGAATTCCGGGGCCGGGGTGTTTCGGGTCCGTATGACGTCAACTTTAACGGCATCGCCGAGGGCAGCGAGATCATCGAGATCGTCACCCGCGACCGTGACCAGCCGAGCGTGATCCTGTCAGCACAGTCGCAAACGCGGCTGTCCGATTACACCATCGACTTTTTCCGGGGGTCGGTCATCTTTAACCGTCCGATCCCGCAGATTGACGAGAACCTCAATCCGGTGTCGATCCGTGTGACGTATGAAACCGAGGACGGCGCGGGCGATGATTATCTTGTTTATGGCGGCGAAATCCGGGTCGAACCTGTCGAGGGCGTTGCCATCGGGTATCGCGAAGTGCGCTCTACGGCCAGCCGCGATCTTGATGAACGCCGGACGGTTCGTGCGGCCTATGCCGAGGCTGATCTGAACGGCTGGGGAAAGGTGCAGATCGAGTTTGCGCAGACCGAGAATAACCTTGGTGATACGGGCAATGCCGGTCGGGTGTCTTACGAGTACCGCGACGACAACCATACGGTTCGGGCCGAGGCGGCGCGGACGGACGCCGACTTTGATGCACCGAACTCGTATGTCAATGCGGGACGGGAAGAGGTGCGGGTTACCACCGATCACAAGGTCTCGGATCGCGTCAGTGTCGGCACGGACTCGCTTTATACACGCGATACGGAAACCGGTGACCGCCGGACCGGGTCCGAGGTCAAGGGCCGCTTTGCCGCCCTGCCGACACTTGATGTGATTGCCGGTGTGCGCGGGGTTCAAACGGATAATGCCGACGGCGGAACCGGCGAAGTCTATAGCGGTATTGCCGGTCTGAACTGGCGTCCGACCGTGTTGCCGGGGGCGAGCCTGCGTGCGGAATACGAACAGGATATCAGCGAAGGCGGAAACTGGCGCGTCACGCTGGGCGGCGATTATCAGCTGAATCCGAACCTGCGCCTTTATGCGCTGAACGAAATTTCCAGCACCGAGTCCGGTTTCTTCGGTTTGGGTGATGGCGGCAACACGAACTTTACGACCAAGGTGGGCGCGGAATATCAGGTGACCAGCGAAATTAGCGGGTTCTCGGAATACCGTCAGAGCGGAACTGTTGCCGGTGATGGCGGGGTTGCGAACGGTTTCCGCGGTCAGTGGGCGTTGTCCGAGCATCTTGCGATGCGGATGACGGCGGAACATGTCGAACCGATTTCGGACGAGGATTCGCGGTCGTCATCGGCAACGCTGGGCTTTGCCTATGAAAGCGACGAAGACGGGATTATCTGGCGCAATGATGTCGAGGTGGACCGCGACGAAAACGGCCTTGGCATCTTTACCAATACGGCGGTCGGGTACGAGCTGAATAAAGACCTGACGGTTCTGGCGCGTAACCGCCTTGCGGTGGATCTGCGCGGGGATGACCGTATCCGCGATCGTCTGCGCTTTGGCCTCGCGTTCCGCCCCGAGCACGATACCCGCGTCAAGGCGCTCGGGCTTTACGAGTATGAAATCGACGATACGAAAGACCTGAAAGAACAGGCGCATCGTTGGAGCGCGGGCATTACATACGGTCCAAGCAAGGACGTGCGTCTGAATGCCAAATATGCCGGCGAGCATAGCGACATTGCCGGTCCGGGCTTTGAGGACAAGTCGACCCTGCATCTGGGCCGTGCCGGTATCGAGTACGACTTTGCCGAGGACAGGTCAGGGCGCGACCGTCTTGCCATCGGGGGTCACATTTCCGGCTTTAGTGACAATGACGGCAACGATATCTCGCTGGGTGCGGGGATCGAGTTGAAGGCCAACGTGATGGAGAATGTTCAGATCGGGGTCGGGTACAACCACATCGACGTCGAGGAAGACCGTCTTCGTGACCTTTATCATTCCGGTCTTTACGCCCGTATCCGTCTGAAGCTGGACGAGTCGCTGTGGGATTCGTTTGATGATCTCGGCCTGACGACAGCGCCGGGTGTGGACTAGCGCGGTTCGGTCGCCCTATCGGCCATCGGCCTTTCGATCTGATCGCGCCTCCTGTTGCTCTCGATAGAGAGTGTCTTGCAAAAGCTTCGCCAGTTCACCGGCGGGGCTTTTGCTTTTTTCGGGGGTGCGGTTCGGGTCAGATTCAGCCCAGCGCGGCGACCACGGCATCGGCGATTGCCAGGGAGGATGTCAGGCCCGGCGATTCAATGCCGTACAGCATCACATGCCCGGAAACGCGGGAATCCAGCACATAATCGGGATAGGGCGCGCCCGCGATTTTGGGGCGCACGCCAGAGTAATCGGCGGCGAGGGTGTTGTCGGGCAGGGCCGGCCAATAGCGTCTGATTGCCCCGTAAAAATCCGCCCCCCGCGCGGGATCGACGCGATAATCGATCCGGGCGGGGTCCTGTGTTTCAAGCCATTCCACATCGGGTCCGAATTTGGCACGTCCCTGCATATCGAGCGTCAGATGCACGCCGAGTCCGCCGCCCGAGGGCGCGGGGTAAATCAGATGGCGGAACGGGGCGCGGCAGGTCAGGGAAAAGTAGTTACCCTTGACGAGGGCCAGCGGCGGCGGGGCGTCGATCCCTGTCAGACCGCTTGCCACCGATTGCGCCCAGAGGCCCGCCGCGTTCACGACATGGCGTGCCGAGAGCATAAGCGGTTCGTCGCCGCCGACCACGAGGTCGATGCCGCCGTCGCCGCGCCGGTCGCCGCGCAGCACCGGCGCACCGGTTACAAGCTGGGCGCCGTGGGCCTCGGCCTCGCCCAGATACGCAAGCATCAGGGCGTGGCTGTCGATGATCCCTGTTTCAGGCGAGAGCAGCGCGCCCGCAACATCAAGGTCCGGTTCCAGCGCCTGCGTTTCGGCCCGCGATAACAGCCGCAGCCCCTCGACCCCGTTTGCCCCGGCCTTGGCGGCAATCGTTTCCAGCATCGGGCGTTCGGCGTCATCGGCGGCAACGATCAGCTTTCCGCATTTGCGGTGCGGGACGCCGCGCGCATCGGCATAGGCATAAAGCGCCCGCCGACCCGCGACGCACCACTGCGCCTTGAGCGAACCGGCATCGTAGTAAATACCGGCGTGGATCACCTCGGAATTCCGGGCGCTGGTTTCTTCGCCGTAAACGGCGTTTTTCTCCAGCACCATGACATCGTGACCCGCCATCGCCAGCGCGCGGGCGCAGGCAAGGCCGACCACCCCCGCGCCGATGACAACCGTCTGTATCTCAAATCTGTCCATGCCCGCAGGATTAAGCCGTTTCGCATGCGAGCAAAAGCGGCACGCGCGGGCGGGTTGAAAAAAACGCCGTGCGCGAGGCACGGCGCAAGTCAACAGGGAGGAAACAAGACACTGACACAGGGCCTTGTCCTGATACCCTGCGCCTGTTGACCCGGTATTGCTGTGATGTTGCACACAGTTACTGTGAATCAGCTCTGTGCCGGACAGACCGTGCAGCCCGCCGGAAAGCGCCCGCCGCGAAACCGCTTCACACTCCGGCGCAAAATGCTCTATACCCGCCGCAAAACAGCGCAATTCTTACGGAAAGTCCGATCATGGCCAAGATCAATGGCAACGAAATTCGCATTGGGAATATCATCGAGCACGATGGCGGCCTCTGGATTGCGGTCAAGACCCAGCACGTCAAACCCGGCAAGGGCGGCGCATTCGCACAGGTCGAACTGAAGAACCTGCGCAGCGGGTCGAAACTGAACGAGCGGTTCCGGTCTGCCGATAAGGTCGAAAAGGTCCGCCTCGAGCAGAAAAAACAGCAGTTCCTGTATGAGAACGACGGCATGCTGGTGTTTATGGATACCGACACTTACGAGCAGATCGAATTGCCCGCCGATATTCTGGGGGACCGCCGCCCGTTTCTTCAGGACGGCATGATGGTCGAAATCGAATACCACGAGGAAGAGGCGCTGTCGGCGGCTCTGCCCGAAAAAGTGGTGTGCGAAATCACGGATACCGAGCCTGTGGTCAAGGGCCAGACCGCCGCCAATTCGTTCAAGCCCGCCGTGCTGGACAATGGCGTGCGTGTGATGATCCCGCCTTTCGTCGGAGTCGGCGAGAAAATCGAAGTGATGACCGAGACCGGCGATTACGTCTCGCGCGCGTCCTGATCATCCATCGGACCCCGGCAACCGCCGGGGCCTGCTTTACTGCGCGTTCACCGCGTCCCGGCCCGCCGGCAAAGCCCCCCGCAAGCATCTGGAAAATCTGATGGCCACGTACACAGCCAACCTTAATGTCATGGTCAAAGCCGCGCGCAGCGCCGCACGGGGATTGGTCCGCGATTTTGGCGAGGTCGAAAACCTGCAGGTATCGGTAAAGGGCGTGTCGGATTTCGTATCGAATGCCGATATCAAAGCCGAGGAGATTATCCGCGCCGACCTGACCTATGCCCGCCCCGCTTATGGCTGGCTGGGCGAGGAAAGTACCGAGGTGATCGGTGATGATCCGTCCCGCCGCTGGATCGTTGATCCGCTGGACGGGACAACCAATTTTCTGCACGGCCTGCCGCATTGGGCCATTTCGATTGCCATGGAACACAAGGGCGAGGTTGTTGCCGCCGTGATCCTTGATCCGGTCAAGGATGAGATGTTCACCGCTGAAAAGGGCGCGGGGGCGTGGCTGAACGGGCGGCGCATTCGCGTGTCGGCCCGCCGCGACCTGAGCGAATGCGTGTTTGCGACCGGCATTCCGTTCGGAGCGAAAAAGACAATGCCCGAAATGATCGGCGAGCTGTCGCGGCTGATGCCTCAATGTGCGGGGGTCCGCCGTTTCGGATCGGCGGCGCTGGATCTGGCCTATGTCGCCGCCGGACGGTACGAGGGATATTGGGAGCGCGAGCTGAACGCCTATGACGTGGCCGCCGGTCTGCTGCTGGTGCGTGAAGCGGGCGGCTATGTCGGGGATCTGAATGGCGGCAAGGACGTGTTCGGAACCGGAACCGTCCTTGCGTCGAATGCCGAGGTGAATGCCCGTTTCGTCAAGGCCCTCAGGAAGTAGCGCGCCTGCCGCCGAACTGGGCAAACGCGACGCCGCACAGGATCAGCGCGCAGGCAAGCAGGTCGGTACGCCCGACCACTTCTCCGCCGAAAATCGCCCCGACGGCCAGCGCGCTGATCGGGACGAAATATCCGGCGATGGACAGGAACACCGAACCCGCCGTCGAAATGACGCTGACCCTGAGGATCATTGCGAAACCCGTCGATACAGCGCCAATCCAAATCAGCAGCGCCGAGATCGGCAGGCTGGGCGGGCTGTCAGGCCATGCGGAAATCGCAAGTGGTGCAGTCAGGATCGACGCAATCACCAGCGCAATCGCGCTCATCGCGATGGGGTCGGTCTTGGGCGCGTTACGGATGACGATAGACCCGACCGCATAGGACATGGCCGCGCCGAGGCAGGCGAGCTGGGCCGTGCCGTTTGCCGAGCCGAGCTGTGCCAGTGTCTCGAACCCGATCAGCAACAAGACACCGGCAAACCCGACCAGAAATCCGACGAATTTTCGCGCGGTCATGCGCTCGCCAATCGAAAAGATATGCGCAAGCGGCAGCACAAAAAGCGGAATTGCCGCCATATACACGCCTGCGATGCCGCTGGGTACGACTTGCTGCGCCCAGGTCACCAGCGTCAGAGGCAGGGCGAGCGCGAACACGCCCACCGCCGCCGATACCGCCCACCGCACCGCGCCGCGCGGCCAGTTGCGCCCTGTCAGAATGGCAAAGGGGACCACGAACATCGCCGCCAGCCAGACCCGCGCCGCCGCCACGAGGAACGGATGCACCTCGGCCACTGCGAGTTTCACAAGGTAGAACGTCGTGCCCCAAATCACGATCAGCAACAGCAGCATCGCATAGGATGCGCCGGTCGGCTTGACGGGGGCCTGTCTCATAGCGGTGCGCTCCTGCGGCCCAGACGTCCCTGGCTGATGGCGACGCCAATCAGGATCAGCACCAGCGCGACGGCGAGGCGCGGCTCGATCTTTTCGCCCAGAAAAAGCGCGCCGAAAACCGTGGCCCAGACCGGAACCTGATAATTCACCAGCGAAAGAAACGGCGGCCCCGCTGTACTAAGCACTTTCAGCATCAGCATGAGGGCAATCACCGTCGGTCCCAGCGCCAGAACAACCATTGCCGCCGATGCCTTGGCCGAGGGCAGAGCGGGCACGCCCTCGATCTCGATCCAATATGCCACGGGAATTGCGATCAGCGCGGCCAGCAGCATCGCCGTCGCGGCAAAGGCAATCGGGTGCGCGGGCGGGGCGCGCTTTATGGTGATCGACCCCAGAACATAACAAACCGTCGCCGCGAGACAGGCGAGCTGTCCCAGCACCTCGACACTGCCGCCGCCAAGCTGTGCCAGCGTCTCGAACCCGATGAGAACCAGCACACCGATAAAGCCGATCCCGAGGCCCAGCATGCCCCGCGCCGACATCCGCTCGCCCGGAACCAGCAGGTGCGACAGCGGCAGGGCCATCAGCGGCATGACCGCCATGGCAACCCCCGCGACGCCGGCAGTGACATAGGTCTGGCCCCAGCTGAGCAGGGAAAACGGCAGGGCATTCGCAAAGATCGCGACGCCGAGGGCATAGACCCAGACCCGCGCGCCCCTTGGCAGTCCGCCGTAGAAAAACGACAGCGGAACCAGCATCAGCGCCGCCAGCCCCAGGCGCGTTGCCGCCAGCGTCATCGGTGCAAACCCCTCCAGCGCAACCTCGACCAACGGAAAGGAACCGCCCCAAATCAGGCCGAGCGTCGCCAGGCGGACCCAATTCCGCCAATCTCCACCGTCATTCATAATGCCTGATGCCCTTCCAACAGCATCCCGTGATATAGTCGATGCGTTAGCCAGAGCGAGGAGAATCCGATGCGTGCTGCCCTGATTGTTGCCGTCCTTATGACCACGACGCCCGTCTGGGCCGCTGAAATTTCGACCAAAGCCAGCGTTTCCGCCGCCACGATCTTTCCCGATGGCGCGACGGTAACGCGAAATGCGACGTTTTCCGCGCCCGAGGGCCGTCATACACTGGTGCTGACCGGCGTGCCGGTCGGGTTTGATACCAACAGCCTGCGGGCATCGGGCGAGGGAGACGGAGCGTTTTCGATCATATCGGTCGAACAGCGTGCCGCTGATCCGGCAGCCGTTGAGGCGCAGTTCCGCAGCGAGGCGCAGAAAATCCAAACCGCAATCGAGCGGCTGGAGGATCAAAAGGCGCAGGCCGAAATCCAGATTGCCGCCGCCGACCGCCAGCTTGCTTTCATTGACGCAACGATCAAAGCGGCGCGTGTTTCGGGGGCCACCGAGGGGGCCGCACCAACGGCTCAGGACTGGGTGACTCTGTGGACCCAAAGCAACGCGTCGGCGGCGCAGGCACTGGCGATCAAACAGCGCGCGGGCGTGACCATACGCGGGCTGGATCGCCAGATCGAACAGCTTTATGCGCGCAGTCCCGACGCGCGTCCCCGCTCGGTCCCCGTGACCATCGCGGTTGAGATCGAGGCGGATGCGCCCGTGAAGGGCGCGGTCGAGGTTAAGCACTTCACGCGCTCCGCCTCGTGGGGGCCGGTCTATGACGCGCGGCTGGATACCGAGGACGGCAAGCTGGCGCTGGTCCGCCGTGCCGCTATCCAGCAGCGCACCGGAGAACCGTGGTCCGACGTGGCGCTGACCTTATCCACCGCGCGCCCGACGGGGGGAACCGCCGCACCGATGCCGCGCGGAAAAATGGCGCGGCTGGTTCCCGAACGCCCGATTCTGCCGCCCGCGCCGTCACCCATGGCGACGATGGTCGCCCCGGCGCTCGAGATGATGGAATCGGTGATGGCGGATGAAGCCGATCTTTCCGGCGCGCGGCTGCAACGCAAGGCGGCGGTGACCGTTTCCGCCGCGATCCGCACGCAGGGCGAGGCGCTGGTCTACGATATTCCGTCCAAGGCCGACATTCCCGGTTCCGGCGTTATCCGTCAGGTGCTGGTCGGCGAGGAAAGCTTTGACGGAACCGTCGAGTTGCGCGCGACGCCGTCGCAGGACAAAACCGCCTATCTGTATGCCACGTTCGAGAACGGCGAGGGTCTGGTCCTGCCCGGTGAAGTCTCGCTGACCCGTGACGGGCTGTATATCGGCAAAGGACGCCTGCCCCTGATCGCAGCGGGCGAAGAGGGCGCGATTCCGTTCGGCGCGCTGGAGACGGTGAAAATCGGCTATCGCATTGTCGAGCAAAAATCGCAGGACAGCTTTGCCGCCGCCGAAGAAACCGAGCGCCGCCGCTATATCCTGACCGCCGAGAACACTGGCGACAAACCGCGCCGCGTCGTGTTGCGCGACTCGGTGCCGATTTCCGACACGGACGAGGTAGAGGTAAAACTGGTCGGCGACGTGCCGACCGCCGAGAATGTCGACGACATCACAGGTCGCATCTCATGGGACATCGACCTAGCAGCGGGCGCGAAGGAAGAAATCGAGTTCGGGTATGATGTGGGCTATCCGCTGGGACGGGATTTGATGCTGCGATAGCTTTTTGCACAGCATTGACGCCGCGCGGCAGATGGTCGGCCCCTTGGCCGATCATCGACAGCTTGGGCCGGTTTGACGTGATCAGCATTTCCGGTCACGACGAGACGTGCCGCCATAGACGAGGATAGAGAGAGGCAAGGTGGGCCTTGCCTCTGCACGCGCGTGGCTGTGCTTCATCCGGCCTGCATGTTCCGAGAACCGGTTGCCCGTCGGAACGACCGACAGAGCAGTCCTACCGCTTGAAGACGAGGCGCAATGTTACCGGCGACACCCGCGTAATACCCGGCAGGTCAGCAAGCTCCATCAGTTTGCTGATGCCGTCATCAATGCCCGCCTCGTCTGTGCCGAGCATGATCATCTCATCGGTGACGGCGACCATTTTGTCATCGCTCATCCGGGCAATAAACAGGCTGGTCTCGATGGGTATGTCATTTCCGCCGAATTTAAGCGTGCCTTCAACGTCGATTACATCCGTCTCTCCGGCTCTGATCGCCTCCAGTTCTTCGATGTTGACGGTGGCACTCAACATCGCTTTGGGCGCAGATGCGAAAACGAATTTCTGCAATCGCTCATTGCGGATGTCGATCCACGTTTCCACAGATGCGAGGTCAATTTCGACCGATACATTGCCGGATTTATCGACTGATCCGTCGATGCTGCCAAAGTGGTGAACCTCGCCGATTGTGTCGTCTTTTACCGACGCGAACGCAATTTTCGACTCGTCGGCGGACAGGGACCATCCGTCTTTTGCGTAAACGGGCGCGGCGGTCATCAGGCTGAGGCCGCAAAGAACGGCGAGCGTCTTTTTCATGTTTTTCTCCCAAGAGGTTGCTTGTTGTGTCGGGGGGTAAACACGCCAGCCCTGAAATTATTCGGACTGTTTTGTAAAAAATTCATATCGGAGGTTTTTTGGAGCCGGTCCGGCGGAAGGTGCGTGTCGCCGCAAAGCGGATCCCGTTTCTCAAAACCGACCCGCTGTGCGGGAAAGAACCGCCCCCTATTGCTCGACTATGGATAACTCCAAACCTTGACGGTAGCCGGCAGATGGCGATCCTTTTGGTCAAGTATTGAAAGCGCAGCATAAAAACCCTAAAGCTGCGATAAATTGAAAATGGAGTTGTCAGGTGCGAATACTGATCAAAGTAGCGTTTCTAATCTTTCTTTTGCCGACAGCAACTCTGGCAAGAGGAATCGAAAACTCCACTTGGTCTATTCCTGGATCATCACAAATAACTGTATCCGTTTCGAACGGAAACTTTATTGTCGATTATCCGGAAATGGGTTGTTCCGGATATTGGGACGTAAAAAAGAAATCTCGTGCAACGTATGTTTTCACCGAGAGATTAATCTCGGGAGAGAGGTGCACTGACGGCGCGAGGATCAGAGCTTTTGTGGGTGTCCCGGGGCGCATGCAAGTTAATGGCGTCGGCAAGGTGGAGCATATTCGCGGGCATCTCAGACTTCAGCAGACATCAAATCAGGCAAGTTTACTTGCGCCGGTCAATTATGGAACGGTTCCGAAAAAATTATTAACGCAAGAAGAAAGGCGTCAAATTCAAGAAGAAAAAAAGAGAATTGCTAGCGAGAAAGCAGCTTTAGAATATAGGCAAAAAGAGGCTGAAAAACAAGAGCGCATAAGGCAAATACGTCAGCAAGAGGCCGAATTGCAGCGACAAAAATTGGCTAAAAAAGAAGAAAAAAATAGGAGAAGTAAGGAATATGTGGACGTAATTAATATCCAGAAAAATGTTTCAGTAATTGGTGATCTTGAAACTCAAAATTCTGGAGCTGGAATTGTCAGTTTTGCAAATACACGGTTAAAATATGAAATTTCAATAATCGATCAATCTATCGTAAATATTGGACTTCCGGTGTTTTTGCTTATATCTGCTGATAGCGTAGTTTTGAAAAATGACAAATCGGTAAGAAGGAAGACTTTTTTCTTAAAAAAGAAGCTTGATTTGTGTGATGGATATTATGTCCTTCTTTACAGTGGAAATAATTATTCATACCGACGTTCAGCCGAAAACAGCGTATCCGTGAAGAATGAATTTGAAGGCATAGGCGGTATATGGAGTGGTCTTACAAAAGAAAATTGGGTTGGTGAGAATTTAGATGTCGAAATAGATATTATGCTCGCTTCGTCAGAAGCTGAATTGGTGTTTCAGCGTAACACAAGATACGATTTTTGTTTTTTTAATCGTGAAGAAAAAGATCTGTGGATTTCATATTTAGGAAGATAACGTGAAAAATAGGGTCTTGGCTTTTGTGCGTTTATTGACGATTTCGGTTGCATTGTTTTTTAACTTACCTGCTTTACATGCGGATGGGGTTTCGCTGGGTGGGTTGATAGAGAGGAATCAGGCGGATTTTGATCAGGCACGACGTGATAAGGAACGGGCCGATGACGCACGCGCAGCAAGACGCGAGAACCGAGATAGATCAAATGACGTCTGTTATTCTCTTCCATCCGGTTCGGATGCGGAAACCGCGTGTCTTGGGAAGTACATACTTGCGATCCGCAATGACCGGGCGCGGAATATTATGATGGGAAACTGTTTGTCGTTAGGGAGCTCAAAATCATCAAGTGAGTTGAGCTATGTTTGTGCCAATGGTCTGAATGCGTGCACGGCTTTGAGCGATGGGAACGCGAGTTATCATTGTAAAAAGTGCGGTGCGACGCGCCGATGGCTTGCCGTGTATTCACTTGGACACGTTATTCAATGTTTCTAAAATCATAAGCACTGGTTCTTTTCGCGCAGCGGAACTCTGTCTTGAGCGTGAATTGTGCCTACTCGACAATACGATTCATAAAATCGATTTTTTGTCTGGTCGTAGCACCAGTTCCAATTTCCATCGACGTTAACTTTCGCTCTTGATGATTTTGCCGGACATTCCCTGCGGTAATGGCGGCTGAAAATGCATCTACCGTTATGGGAATGGTCTGCATGGACTGACGCAGGACGCATCCGGTTGCAAATGCGCTGTTGACATCAATCAAAACTGCAGCCTATATGTTCACATATTGTTCTTATGTGGGGATAACGGTCAGAGTGGATTTGGAACGGGCATTGGAAACGCAGCGGGTGCGGTTGCTTCGTCTTTTGACGGGGTGGTTTGCTGTTGTTGCGGTGGTGTCCGGCGGACCCTTGGCCATGCCTTTGCCGCTTTGGCTGCGTGCGTTTTTTGACGATCTGCTGATCCGTGCCGAACTGGCGGCAACCTATCTGGTTCAGGTGTCGGCGCGGGTGCAGGCGGGGAGAGACCTTGTGATC
>CALGNW010000070.1 GCA_937958345.1 uncultured Neomegalonema sp.
ATGATTCCGGGAAAGCTCGTCAAAGGGATGGGCGGCGCGATGGACCTTGTCGCGGGTGTCGAGCGGGTCGTCGTAATCATGGACCACACGTCCAAGCATGGTGACAGCAAGTTGTTGAAAAGCTGCACGCTGCCTCTGACCGGAACGGCGGTCGTTGATCGCATCATCACTAATCTCGGTGTCTTTGATGTGGTTGATGGCGGTCTCAAGATCGTCGAACTTGCACCCGAAGTCACTGAGCAGGACGTTCGGGCCGCGACAGAGGCGGCGCTGGTCTAAATTTGTGCTGACAATTCGGAAGTATCTTTAGACACTGCTTATTAGGCGGGCGGATAACCGATTTTTACTCTGCATAGCGGGCGGATAATCGGAATCGAATGATATCGGAAGCGCACAATCAAAGTGCGGCTTCCGTTTCCGAAATTCCGCACAGCACTCTAAATGACTTCCGATTTAGAAGGGTCGCGTGCGTTGATGCGGATGTTGATGACATCGTTTTTCTGGTATCGTCGGCCGGAACGATCGGTCGCCGATTTCAGCACACCGGTCATCGTGGACTGACCGTCCGGCGCATAATAGCTGTATACGACCCGATCCGATTTGTGGATCTCGTACCCGACAAACTCGGGTCGCTGCAGCAATGACACAGCGCGCGAGCAGTCTACTGCATCAGTCTGACGGAGTTTTCCCTCAACACGGACGCGCAAATTGCACATCTGTTCGACATTCGTGATCCGCGCCTGCATTTCATAGTGGCTTGGCGCTGCCGCCACTCCGGGCAGAGGTATTCCCTCTAATGCACCCGATTTGTAAGCACCGAAACTGGCCGCACCCATGAGCGGAACTGCGGCCCGCCCGGCAATGCTTCCCATCATCGATCCCATAAAGCTCATTTCATCACCCCCTGATTTGTTGGGTAATGTGATACACGCAATGGATGAAATTCAGGTTTACCGGACGGTGATTGGCTGAAATTACCGGAGTTTTGGCTGTTTCTAGACCGTACCGCCGAGCGATCCTTCAAGTTTCGCCATTTCCTGACCACCCGCCATCATGTCCTGCAACTCTTCGGGCGACACGTCCCCGCGCGCTGCAGTGCCCAGAGTTTGCCCCCGGTTAAGCACAGTGAAACGATCGCCGACGGCAAGCGCGTGACGGACATTGTGGGTAATAAAGACGACCGCGATACCCTGCTTGCGAACTCTATCAATCGTTGCGAGCACGTTGGATGTCTGCCGGACGCCCAACGCTGATGTCGGTTCATCGAGAATAAGAACCTTCGCCCCGAAGTGCACAGCGCGGGCAATCGCGACTGTTTGCCGTTCGCCGCCGGACAGCGTGCCGACCGCCTGATCCGGTCCGCGCAAGTTAATACCCATGGTCTTCATTTCTTCCATGGTCACACGGTTTGCATGTTCGTGATCGAAGAACGGAATTCCAAAGCGTTTTTTGACGGGTTCATTTCCCATAAAGAAATTACGGGCGACGCTCATCAATGGTATCATCGCGAGGTCTTGATAAACCGTCGCAATTCCGGCTGTGATTGCGTCACGCGGATCATCGAATTTCAGCGGAACGCCTTCGAAGAAAATCTCGCCGCGTGTTGGTGCATGAACGCCTGACATAGTCTTGATGAAGGTCGATTTTCCGGCACCGTTATCGCCCAAAAGACAATGGCACTCTCCCGCAACGACATCCAATGACACGCCGGACAGCGCGATGACACTGCCAAAATGCTTTTCGATATTTTCCATGCGGATGATTGGTTCGGCCATTACCGCTCTCCCGTAATCATACGGCGAACATAGGTATTGAGGATAACGGCCAGCAACAAGATCACGCCGAGGAAGACGCGGAAGAGAGAGCTTTCAACGCCTGCAAAAAACAGCCCTTGCTGCACGACGCCGAAGATCAAGGCGCCCAGGGCCGCGCCGATGACGGAGCCATATCCGCCAGTCAGCAACGCGCCTCCGATCACAACAGCGATGATGGCTTCAAATTCCTTTAGCAGCCCTCGGTCCGCACCGGCGGATCCGAACTCCATGACTTGGCATGTTGCAAAAACGCAGGCACAAAAGGCCGTGACCATGAACATGATGATCTTCACGCGGTTGACCGGAACACCGACATACCGTGCCGCTTGTGCGTCTCCGCCAGCGGCAAAAATCCAATTCCCAAAACGCGTCCGTGTCAGGACAATATGCCCGACAATCACGAGGAAAATTGCCCAAACAATCAACATCGGAATGCCATCAACGACAGGTTGTCCAGCGCGTGACCCGCGTTCAAAAACGCCGATAATCCCCTGATCGCCTAGCCATGCAAAAAGGCCGGTTAGGATCTTTCCGCCGAACAGCGGTGCGAGCCAATCCCCTTCGGCGGCATCCTTGACGCCCCCGATAATTGTCTTCCGTTCGATGGTTTGCGGTAAAAAAATCGTAAAGCCGCGGAGGATGAACAGGAATGCCAGTGTTACAATGAAACTGGGCAGGCCTGTCCTTATGACGATGAACCCGTTCAGCGCACCGATTGCGAGGCAAACAGCAAAGCTCGTCAGGATGGCTGACCAAACCGGCCAACCGAGCGTTACGACCAATATCGCAATCACCATTCCGGCAAAGCCGATCATTGATCCAACAGAGAGATCGAACTCTCCGGCGATCATCAGCAGGCAAGCGCCGACAGCGATGATCATAAATTGTGCCGAAACAACAGACCAATTCAGCACCCCGCGCGAATTGAACATACCGCTATCGGATGCGAACAGCAGAAACAGTGCAAATACGATCGCCGTTCCGCAAATCCCACCCAATTCGGGCCGGATGAGAGCCTGCCTCAGCGAAGACATCTCTTTTACGCGCTCATCGGTATTCTCGGTCATGGCCCCGACAATCCTCGTCGTCAAAAATTGCGAAAAATTAGAAGGCTGAGCGTATCAGCAAGCTTTCAGTCGGTATGCCGGAGGTCTCATTGACCTCCGGCAAGCCGGTATTAGCGGTACTCGCCTGCGTACTTCTCAACGAGTGTCAGGCCGTCTTTGGTAACAAAACCCGGACCCGAGTTGATATTGTTACCCGGCAACACGCCGTAACGGTCCCAGTTCGCAAGGATCACGACCGGCAAGTATGCCTGCAGGAACGGCTGTTGGTCGATGCCCCACTGGATCGTTCCATCCTTGATGCCCTTAACGATCTCAGCGCCCAAGTCAAACGTGCCGAAATAGATGTCGCCGGCCATGCCGTTTTCTTTTAGCGCGGCAATGGTCGGATCGGCGGAAACGGGACCGAGAGTAAGAATGCCGTTGGTGTCAGGATTCGCCGACAGATAGGCCAGAACCTTGTTTTTGATTTCCGACGGATCTGTTCCGCTGTCCATCATCGACTCGCCGAGATCCACGCCGAGCCCCTCGGCGAATCCGCGGCAACGCTCGCCGACGATAGGCTGTTGAATCGCGTGATTGACACAAAGGAAACTTGTGACGCCATCACCCTTCGCCCGGATACCTGCGGCAAGACCTGCTTCGAATTCCGGTTGACCGACATACATCAGAGCACCAACTTCGCGCGCCTGTTCTGCTGTGCCCGAGTTCATAATGATAACATCGATACCCTGATCGACGGCAGCCTGAATTGGGCCTTTAAGAACGTCGAAATCAGCGAGGGTTGTAATAATACCGTCGGGATTTGAGGCAGCAGCCTGTTCGATGATACGCGCCATGTCTGCGATATCGCCGGTTGGCGGGTTGCGATACTCGACTTCAACACCGACTTGCTCGCCGGCAAGTGCGATACCGTTCTTGATCGTGTTCCACCAGCTGTCGCTGTCGGGAGCGTGACTGACGAGAACATACTTTTCGCCCTCCGCCTGCGCAGCACCGGTAAAGGCTACCAATGGCGCTGCGACGATTGCAGTCGCCATCATAAGTTTTCTGAGAATTGTCATTCGAGCGTCCTCCCTAAGGCCTCAGGTGTGATTTGATCTGGTTTACGGCAGCCTTTGTTTGAAAGATTTGGCTGCTTGCGATCAGACAAGCACAAGCGCGGCAATCTTGCAACCGGTTGCAAAACGAATATGAAGGATAATATGATCGACCCATCAGGAGGGAGATGGATGACCGTAACTTTGAAGGAGGTCGCCGAGAAGGCGGGTGTTTCTCGTTCGGCAGTTTCCCGCGCGTATACCGAGGGTGCGTCGGTATCGGAAAAGACGCGCCTCAAGGTACTCCGTGCTGCCGAGTTGTTGGGGTATCATCCGAACGCGCTCGCTTCCAGTTTGACAACGGGGCGAACGAAGCTAATCGGCTTGGTATCGAACAACTTTCACAATCCGATCTTTCTCGAAGTCTTTGACCTTTTTACAAAGGCGCTTCAGGATCGCGGCTTGCGGCCTCTTCTTGTCAATTTGTCGGACGAGACTGATCCTGAAAATTCGGTAAGCATGCTTCGGCAGTATTCCGTGGACGGCGTGATCGTCGCGTCCTCCACTTTGCCTGCAAGTTTCGCAAAGGCATTCCGCGACGCCGGCTTACCCGTCGTACATTCTTTCGGACGATTTTCGAGCGCACCCGATGTTCATGTTGTCGGAATCGATAACGTCGACTGTGGACGCATGGCGGCGCGTGCATTGATCGAGCGCGGCTATCGGCGGATCGGATTTTTGGGAGGTCCACAATCGGCAACATCGACGCAGGATCGCTTGAGCGGATTTTTAGGTGAAGTCGCGAATCATCCGAAAATCGCCGCACGCCACAGCTTTGCCAAAGCGTATTCTTTTGACGCGGGACGCGATGAAATGGCCGATCAGCTATCTGCCGGTGCGGCTGAAGCATATTTTTGCGGCGACGACGTTCTCACGGTCGGGGCGCTCGCTGCGGTTAGGATGGCCGGTCTGCATGTTCCGGACGATGTCGGGTTGATTGGTTTAAACGACATGCAAATGGCACGTTGGGAAGGGATCGAGCTGACAACGATTCATCAGCCGATTAAACAGATTATATCGTCTTCGGTAGAGCTGGTGACGGCCATGCTCGACGATCCCGCGCGATATCCCGAGGCGCGGCTATTTCCGTGTCACGTTGTTGACCGCGCGACGCTAAAGGCGAAAATCGAGCCGTGATTTAGCGGTACATCGGAGGCCGTGCATCAACCCACTCGCCATTTGCTTTTGCCGAAGCAACCGCACTATGCACCGCCGCCATAGACCGTAATCCGTCCGCCGCAGTCGGATAAAGGGTCGCTGCCGGATCGGCGGGACGGTCCTCTTTCTGCGCTCGAATGCACTCGGCCAGATCAGAATAGACGTTTGCGAATGCCAGCGGCATCCCTTCGGCATGTCCCATCGTCACGCGGGATGCGCGATCGGCCTCGGGAGAAAGTCCTGCCTCGCCGCGCTCGATAACCTGATTGCGCCCGCCTGTCGGCGTCCAGATCAGCTGGTTCGGTTGTTCTTGCGCCCAGCGCAAACCGCCTTTCTCGCCGAATACCTGAATTGCGAGGCCGTGCATGCGTCCTACCGCAACCGATGACGTCCAAAGTCTTCCGACGACACCATCATCCATGCGAAAGTTGACCATAGCGTCATCTTCCAACTCACGTATCGGCAGGGTTGATGCAAAGTCAGCCGACAGTTTCGTCACTTCCTGACCGGTTACAAAGCTCGCCATGTGCAGCGCGTGAATTCCGCAATCGGCAAACTGTGCGGAAACACCCATTTGCGAAGGATCATAGCGCCAGCGTACGCGGGGATTTTCGGCATCCGCGGCATCGGCGTGATGCCCGTGAGAGAATTCAGCGACAACAACTCTTACTTTCCCGAGATCGCCCCGCGCGATCATCGCCCGCATGTGCCGGACAAGCGAATATCCGGTATAGCCGTAGTTAACCGCGCAAATTCTGTTCGATCCCGCTGCGAGCCGTACGATTTCCTCGGCCTCGTCAACCGTCACCGTCATCGGCTTTTCACACAACACATGAAAGCCCGCTTCTAAGTAAGCCTTAGCGATCTCAAAATGCGTTGAATTGGGGGTAGCGATTGTGACGAGATCAATCCGATCTTCCCTCGCGCTTTCGCCGGCAAGCATTTCCTGCCAATCGCCATAGGCGCGATCCGCCGCGATCCCTAACCTCTGCGCGTATTCACGTCCTGCATCCGCCCGATGATCCAACGCACCGGCAACAAAAGAAAAAGCGCCATCAAGACCCGATCCTAACCGGTGCGCCGGTCCTATCTGCGATCCTTCACCGCCACCGATCATCCCCCAATTCAGTTTTGACATTTTCTTAGAATCCTATTGATTGGAGGTATTCGCGATTTGCGCGGGCATCATTTACCGGAGAGGTTGTTCCTTCGGGGTCGCAATCCTGTTCGACGGTGCACCAACCTTCGAAATTCGCGTCGAGCAGCACCTGACGGACAGCGGTAAAATCGACATCGCCGTCGCCGAGATTGCAGAATATGCCTTGCCCGCAAGCATCATAAAAACCGGTCCGTTTCTCAATAACGTTAGCTTTTACAATGGGATCGACGTCTTTGAAGTGCATATAACTAATGCGCCCGATGTGACGTTTCATAAAGGCGACCGGATCAAAACCGGCATAGGAGTGATGGCCGGTATCGAAGCAGATTTTCAGAATGCTGTCGTCAACCTCATCCAGCAGGCGCTCTAACTCAGGTTCGAAGTCCATGAACCCCGCCGCATGCGCATGAATTCCGACCGTTAGCCCGTATTCTTCTGCGCCCATCTTAGCGATTGCCTCGATCCGCCCGCGATAGGCGTCCCACTCGGCTGCATCCATCTTTTCTGCTTCGTCGGCACGACCGGCTGTCGGTGCGCGGCGCGGTGAGATTGAGTCAATTAAAACAAGGTGTTTAGCGCCATGTGCCGTCAACGCCTTGCACGTACGAACCGACCCGTCGAGCACATCATCCCACGCTGCGGGATCGTGGAAGGGGCGAAACACAACGCCACCGATCAATTCCAGATCATGCTCGGCCAGCCCCTCCGCCAATTCGGCAGGTTCCTCGGGCATAAAGCCAACCGGCCCTAACTCGATACCTGTGTATCCGGCTTCGGCATTCTCTTTAAGTACTTGTTTCCACGAAGGATTACGCGGATCATCCGCAAACTCGACACCCCAGGAGCAAGGTGCATTGCCAACTCGTATCATTATCCTGCTCCGTCAAAAATTTGTGAGTGATTGCCATGACTTGGATGCGCTGGACTCGTGTGCGGCTGCACAAACTCGGCTAACCTCAAGTCCCTCGCGAAATGTCGGCCAGACGGCCTCGCCGGTCTCGATCGCCGACAGAAAATCCCGCGCCTCGATGATAATCTGATCCTGATAGCCTGTGCCGTGGCCCGGTCCCTGACAAAACGCCAGATAGTCGGGGTGCGCGGGGCCGGTCAGGATTTTGCGAAAGCCCCGCTCGGCTTCCGGCCCCTCGGCGGTATAGAGCCACAGCGCATTCTGGTCTTCCTGATCGAACCGGATAGCGCCTTTTGTGCCATGTATTTCATAGGCATAGCCCATCTTTCGGCCCATCGCGATCCGGCTGAAAAACAGATGTCCGCTCACGCCGTTTTCGAAGCGGACCATCATCTGCGCCTGATCGTCGTTAGTCGCTTGTTTTCCGCCGCGCTGTGAATGAACGGTCATAACATCCGCCATTACCTCGGTAATCGGCCCGATCAGGGCACGCGCGGCGTTAATCATATGAGGCGCAAGATCCCCGACCGTTCCGTTCGCCTCGCCAAAGCTGCGCCACGTCGCGGGAGCCGTTGAATCCGCATAGAAATCTTCGGTATGTTCGCCCCGAAACCACGTGACATCCCCGATCCGGCCCGAGGAAATCAGGTCACGGGCATAGCGTGAGGCGGGGGTGCGGATGTAGTTGAAACCGACCATGTTGGCGCAACCGGACGCTTCGGCGGCCTCGGTCATCGCCTTGGCATCGTCGAGGGAAAACCCGAGAGGTTTCTCGCAAAACACCGGTTTTTTCCGTGCAAAACTCTTCAACGCGATATCCCGATGCGTGGATTGCGGCGAAGCGATGATGACGGCGTCAACGGCGGGGTCCTCAACCAGCGATTGCCAGTCATCGGCTGCGCGCGAAAATCCGTATGCGGCGCGATAGCGTTCGGACGACTCGGGCGACGATCCGCAGATCATCTCGAGGCGAGGCCGCAGGGCCGTGTTAAAAACGGCGCCCACCGCACTCATGGCAACGGCGTGAGCTTTGCCCATATAGCCGCCGCCGATCAATCCGATACCGATTTCAGCCATTTTGCATCCCTGCGAGAAAAACCGTTGCAACCGGTTGCAATTTGCGTAACGCTTTTGCCAAGTTTCGGTCAAGATGCAATCGAAAAACGATCCGCCTGTGACGCATGAGCCGAACAAAATTCAGATCGGAACCAAAACTCGTGACGAACGTGACCGACACAGTTCAGCTTACCACGGCGCAGGCCATCATCCGTTGGCTTGCCGCTCAATATATCGAGATCGACGGCGAGCGACAGCGCGTTTGCGG
>CALGNW010000071.1:0-15000 GCA_937958345.1 uncultured Neomegalonema sp.
ATCGAGGGCGTCTTCCCGCTCGGCGCGGACGATTATGTTCATGCGGTCATCAATGAGTGTGAACTCGATATCGAGTTTTCCCATCTCGACCGGATCAATATACAGCTCGACCGTCGCCCCGCTTTTGGCCGACAGTGCCGCGTGCGCAATCTCTCTCGCAACGGCATTTGCCGGAACCAACGGTGCTGGCTGCGTTGCAGGCGCGGGCCGGAATTCAGCTGCGCGATCTGTCGGCACGGTGATGGCGCTTGAGGAAAACTCGGCATCCATCAAAAGAATATTTCCCGCCAGAGTCTGTTCGCCAGCCACACCGGCAACTGCAGACTGTCCCGCAACATGTGCATGCTGCGCCGACGTGTTGACGGTGACGTCAGCGGTCACCTGAAAAGTCGCGCTGTCCGAAAATGTGCGACCTACCGCGGCGTTTGCGTAAGGAGTAATTTTCCGAACGCCCAATCTCGCCCCTTGTAGTAAAGGCGCCGCATCCGATTTTTCGGGTACGGCTTGGACGGCGGGTCGGGGTGTCGGAGCAGAACCGGGATGCGCATAAACCAACGCGCTCTCGGTTCCCTCGGGAACTTCACTTACCTCCGGGAAATCCGTAACAGCATTGTCTATTGGAACGCGAGGTGTCCCCTCCGGCGCAGAAGATTCCGCATTCCCCTTCGGATCAGAATGACGGGATTTTCCAGCGACATCTGCTATATATCCGCCCACTTCCTCGTCGCGCAGGTCCATCGATGGATGCTCTCCTTGGCGATCCGCCTTACCGGCAACAAACGCCGGTTGACTTTTGGTTTCCGCATCACGTTTCAGCGGAGCATCAACGTCACCGGACGGATTAGGTGGATAGGCGTTCTCCTCAGCGGGGGGCACGCCGCTATCACCTTTCGGTATCTCCAATTCGATTTCGTGCACTAGGACGTCGTCCACATCCCGATTGCCCGCTTCGACAGCATCATTCATCTTAGCCGAAGCCTCGGCCACCAGCTTCGGCGAGTTAGTTTCAAACTCCAACAAATCGATAGTACTTGAAGGTTGCGACCGCTGACTTTTTGATTCAAATTTTGCCTCGACCTGCTCCGCTTCTGCGTCGCGCTGGCCCTCATCTCCCGATGCGACAAGCTCGGAGAATTCCGGTTTCAATGCTTTACCCGCAGAAATCCCGGCTTCAGGTCTGGCCTCGACTGCGGAACGCTCTGCGTGCGAGAGATTGTCGGCAAGATTTGATATCATACAGGATACTCCGAAGCACTTCGATCAATGCTTCAAACTACGGCGATTACGATTACCAAATTTTTACCACGTATAGTATTTCATGGGCGAATACTTACAATTTTAAGGTATATCGGATGAATATTTTAAATGGCGCTACGAACCCGATGGAGCCGCTTGCAGCATCGAAGGCTGCGGCGCTTGATCCTGAAAAGGCACTGCGGCTCAGGCAAACGGCGAAAGATTTCGAAGCCGCATTTCTCGCGGAAGCACTCGGACACATGGGTTTTGACTCGTCAAACGGTGTCGCCGGAGCGACCGAGTTTTCGAGCATTCTAAACCGCGCCTATGCAGAACGCTTGGTCGACAAGGGCGGCCTCGGATTGTCCGAAAATATCTTTCGCGCGCTGGCGGCGAGGATTGACGAAACCTGAGCCAATCACCGCCAGAGATGGAAGGACGAAAAACGGTGCCGTACTTTAAGAACTCCGAAAGCGCAGAAGAACTGGTCGCGACGGCCATTGAGTTGATGCGGGTTGAACGGGACGCAATCGTGTCCGGTTCATTCGAAGCAGTCTACGATTTGACCGAAGAAAAATCGGCTCTGCTGACGGCGATAGATGCGAGATTTTCCGAGCTGGCAAAGCTCGAAAAAACACCTGCACTGCAAGCCAGATTGGCAGAGCTGTACCAACTTGCCTTGACGCTTTCGCGGAACGCGGCGTCCAATCAAAAGCTGTTGGAGGCGGCACAACAGGGCGTTGAAAAAACGCGCGAAGAGCTTCGTGCGGTCAGCGCAAATGTTGACCCCGGCTTCTATGCACCGGGTGGAAGGAAGATCCCTGTTTCCGTTTCCGGAGCAGGCCACAGCAGAAAATTTTAGCATAATTCACAATGATTTGCGGTTTCTTTGACAGGTCGCAATTCAGACGTCGTTAGCGACTTCAGGCGATATTTTCCTCGTCCGATAAGGACATCACCTGCACCTCCCGAGGGGCAAATTTTAGTGGCGCCGATCAAGTGAAACTTGCTCTGGGCGCGCGGTGCCGAACGCACCGACATCAATGGGGAATATCCTATGTCTAGCATTCTGACCAACAACGGCGCGATGGTTGCACTCCAGACCCTCACGCAGATCAACAAAAACCTGGGTGAAGTTCAGGGCCAGATCTCGACGGGTAAGAAAGTTGCTAGCGCAGCTGACAACTCGGCACTCTGGGCAATTTCGACCGTCATGGAAAGCGACGCGAACTCGTTTAAGTCAGTTTCGGAATCGCTTTCGCTGGGTTCGTCGACCGTTGCGGTGGCACGTGATGCGGCAGAGTCAGTAACCGACCTTCTGACCGAGATGAAAACCAAAATCATCGCGGCACAGGAAGACAATGTGGATCGCGGCAAGATTCAAGACGACGTCTCCGCTCTGCGCGAGCAAATCGGAGCCATCGTCGGTGCCGCCCAGTTCAACGGCCAGAACCTGCTTCAGGGTACGGGCAACATGGACATCCTCGCGTCGCTGGACCGTGACGCTTCGGGCGCTGTCAGCACGACTGATATTTCTGTCAGCCGTGTAAGTCTTGAGACGACGGCTGGCGCAGCAGTCGGCACGGATCAGGCAGATCTGGTCGCTGATGGCGGTAACTTCGCTGCTTCGTTCACCTATGCCGATGACGCCGTCTACACGCTGGAAGTCGACGGCCAGCGTTTCCAGTACAAGTCTGAACTCGGCGATGATCAGGATACGGTCACCGCTCGTCTGACCACTGCAGTCACCGATGCCGGCATCGCCGGTATCACGGCTGTTGATACGGGCGGCGGTGTTGTCACCATCACCAACAACACGGGTGATGCGGTCGGCTTCGAATCTTACGCAAATGACGGTACGGGCGGCGGTCTCGCTGATCTGGCCGGTATTGATGTAAGCAGCGAAGCAGGTGCAAACGCCGCACTGGCCGACATCGAAGGTCTGATCACCACGGCGATTGACGCCGCTGCGTCGTTCGGTAGTGCTGAAAAGCGTATCGACACACAGCAGGACTTCGTGACCAGTCTGGTCGACAACCTGAAGTCGGGTATCGGCTCGCTGGTCGACGCGGACATGGAGTCGGTTTCGGCTCGTCTTCAGGCACTTCAGGTACAGCAGCAGCTTGGTACGCAGGCACTTTCGATTGCGAACCAGGCACCGCAGAGCATTCTGTCGCTGTTCCGGTAAGCGTCTCGTAAACTGGGCGAAGGCGGTCTCCGCCTTCGCCCGTGACGACAGCATTTTGCGCCCTTTCTCCTCGTCGGGCCATTCAATGTGATCAACTTAACGGGGGCGACTGGTTCGCTCCCGATTTTTTAGGAAAGTTTGCCTCATCCGACAGAGGCAGCGGAGCAAGAAATGTTCGCACCCAACGCAGCCTCGGCATACGCAAAAGTTTCAAATGCCGTTCTCGGTCCGCGAAGTATAGAGCAAAAGGCATTTCAGCAGATCACAGGATTGCTGCAAGCGGCTCAATCGGGTCGGCAGGTCAAAACCGCGCAACTCGCCGAAGCCGTTCATAAAAATACCCAGCTTTGGACGATCCTCGCGACGGACGCCGCGTCCGAAGCAAACGCACTGCCGCCTGCGTTGCGGGCCCAGATCATTTCGCTCGCCGTTTACTCTCAGAAGACGGGCAGAGCTGTCCTGCGCAAAGAGGCCGAAATCGAAGAACTGATCGAAGTTAACCGGGCGATAATGGCTGGTCTGGATGGTGATGCAGGATCATCACCGCAACCCGTAAAGGTACAGTAATGTCTGGTCTGCTTCTTAAACTCGCACCGAACGAACGCATTCTCATCAACGGTCTGATGTTCGAGAACGGACCGAAGAAAACCAAGATGACGCTGCATAGCGAGGGCGCGCATGTCCTGCGTCTGCGCGATGCTCTGCACCCGCGAGAGATCATCGGCCCTGTCAGTATCGCATATCATTTTGCACAGCTTGCGGTGGCCGGCGAAGGGCAGAAGTCCAGCGTGGAAAAGGAACTCGAGCCACGCCTCGACGAACTGGCGCGTGTTTTTGCGGCATCATCCGCCGCGGAGGCCGTGGCCGAAGCGCGCGACGCATTGAGTGCGAAAAACTTTTACAAAGTGATGCGTTCGCTGAAAACGCTTCTCCCGCTTGAATCTGAGTTACTCGGAGTATCTGCGCCATGAGCTTTGCACCGGCCATCCCAGTAGGCGGCATCGGCGGTCTGCGCTTTTTAGAGCGGACCGATGAGGTGCAACGCGCAACCCATGCCCGGTCACCCGAGATACAGCGAAACATTGCCTATTTTTCCGAGAACATCTCCAAAATTACGACTGCGGAAGAACTCGTGAACGACCGCCGTTTGCTGACTGTCGTTCTCGGCGCATACGGGCTGGGCGATGAAGTTGATAAACGCGCTTTCGTGCAAAAGATTTTGGAGGAAGGTGTCGAAACGTCCGACACGCTCGGCAGCCGTCTGAACAATCAAAGCTACATTGATATGACAAAGGCATTGCGGTTTGACCGCGAAGGATTTTCGCGCACCGGGTCGCCGTCGTTGCGCGATGATGTCATTTCGAAATATCTATCCCAAAGTTATGAGATCGCGGTCGGCGAGCAGGACCAGTCACTGCGGCTTGCTCTCGACTTCAAGCGGCGCGGCGCAGAAATTGCCGATCGTGGCTGGTATGCCGTCCTCGGCGATCGTCCGACACGAGCCGTCCTTGAAACGGCGCTGAACATTCCGAGCGATGCAGCCGGTATCGACATCGACAAACAAAAAGAACTGTTCGAGGAGCGCGCGCTGAGCGTCCTCGGGACACGCGACCCGAGCGCCCTTTCCGACCCCGCGATCATGGATAAGATCGTGTCGCGGTTTCTGGTGCTGGAGCAGGCAAGCAACGGACCAAACGCAACGACACCCGGATTCACGGCCTTGACTCTTATCAGCAACGCGGCGTCCGGCTTTGGGCCATTTTCCTCTCAGTCTTTGTTTTTATCCTCGTCCTGATCCGGCGCAGCTTGCGACAACATTGATCCTAGACGGGCGAATGCCTGTTCCGGACCCTCTGACTGTTCCGCGACGAAGGCATCGAGTGCGGTCCAAACATCGACGGCGCGGTCCGTTGTCGGGTCGCCGCCCTTTTGATACAGCCCGACCTGAATCATCGGCAGAACCTTTTCGTACAATCCGAAGACCGAGCGTGCATCCGAAATCAGGGCGTTCTCCGGTGCGCTCGCCGCGTCGGGCAAGCTTCGGCTGACGCTGCGCCGGACATCTATTGCCGGATAGCGCCCACGTTCTGCGATCGTGCGATCGAGAACGATATGACCATCAAGAACCCCGCGCACCATATCGGCAACAGGTTCATCCATATCCGACCCCGCCACCAGCACAGTAAAGACCGCCGTAATGTCACCCGATCCCGACAACGGCCCCGGCCCTGCCCTTTCAACCAGCGATGCAATCATCGGTGATGTGGACGGAGGAAAGCCGCGCAGTGATGCGGCCTCTCCCGCTGTTACCGCCATCTCGCGATGCGCCTCGGCAAAGCGGGTCAGCGAGTCGAACAGCAAGAGCACGCTTTTTCCCTGATCCCGAAAATATTCGGCGGTTGCCAGTGTTGCCCATGACGCACGACGTTTGACAGCGGCGGGCTGATCAGAGGTCGCCGCAATAACGCAACATCGTTTCATCCCCTCGGGACCAAGCGTTTCTTCCACAAACTCGCGCACTTCCCGTCCGCGTTCACCGATCAAGCCGACAACAACGACATCGGCGGACATATGCTGGGCAAGGCGCGCGAGCAGATGCGATTTTCCGACGCCCGAACCGGCAAACAGTCCAACACGCTGCCCGCCGACAAACGGCAACATCGTATCGAAAACGGCCAACCCCGTCGAAAGGCGCGCGCCGGTCCGCCGACGTTTGGTTGCGGCGGGCGGCGAAGCGCGCAGATTGACGGCGGTGCTGCCCTGGACCAGTTCGGCTTCGTCCAGACGCCGACCGAATGCATCGATCACATGACCAAGCCAGGCGTCAGCCGGACAAAATTGCGGATTATGATCCAATGTTACGGTGTCGTCCTGACGCAATCCCTCGAGCGAGTCGTATGCCATCGCAGAGACAATGCCGTCGCCGAGCGAAACAACTTCGCCATCAAGCGGTTTCCCGCCCTTGCGCCGCACCGAAATCAAGTCACCAATTCGAGCGATGCCGGAAAGGCCCGATACCTCCAGAACCTCGCCCGCAATCCGCGTTAAACGGCCCCGATACCGGACAGGTTCAAGTCGCGAAACCGCGGAAGCGAATTCTTGAAGTGGCGTCACATTATTTCCAAACATTTTGATCTAGTTACTTTAATACACAAAGCATTAAGTATGTCGGTTTAATTCAAAGTAACCACGAACGTAAAATCGAACGAATACATTCAATTTGACCTAGTTTTGAAAGGGGAGAGAGATTGTCGCACGATTTACCGATCTTTCAACTCGCGAGCGCGCTGGCCAGACATTCTGCAGCCCGTCACGAGACCGTCGCAAAGAACATCGCGAACGCCGACACGCCCGGATACAAGGCACAGGATATGGCAACATTCGACGCGGCACTCGCCTTGTCAGGTGACGTGTCGCGAATGACGGAAACGACACACCAAATGCGGTCAGCATCCGCCTCTCCCAACGGGAATACCGTTTCGTTGGACGAGCAAATGCTGATGGCCTCCGAAACGAAGATGCAGCACGAAACCGCACTCGCGATTTATCGCAAGTCGATGGACCTGCTGCGCCTCGGCCTTGGCAAACGATAGAGAGAGGAATAAAAAATGAGTTCCTTGTTAGACACACTCAGTTCGGCGTCGAACGGCATGGCCTCGCAAAGCAAGCGAATCCGGGTCGTCAGCGAGAACGTCGCGAACGTTGATACACCCGGCTACCGGCGCAAGCTTATCTCCTTCGAGAAGGCTATTTCCGGCGACGCCGGTACTGCCGACGCCGCAACAAAAATTTCACTCGACAAGACCGAGCTGAAAGAAGTCTTCGACCCCGCCCATCCGATGGCGAACGAGGCAGGGTATATGGAAATGTCGAACGTCAATCTCGCCGTTGAAATTGCCGACGCCCGGCAAGCCCAACGCAGCTATGAGGCGAACCTCTCCATCTTTGACCAAGCACGGCGCATGTATGGCGGCGTTCTTGATCTGCTGCGCCGATAGCCACCCCCGCCCCCTTCGTTCCAAAAAGTAGGTACAGACCATGATGAACACGAGCTTTTCGTTAGAGCGTCTTTATAAATCAACGCCGCTTGTTGATGCGCCCAAACCCGGTTCTTTTGTTCGCGAAGACTCTCCCAAGCAGGGTCCTTCTTTCTCCGAAGTCGCCGGAGAAATCGGCAAAACTGCGATGGAGACGCTCGGCAAAGCGGAGACGGCAGCCATGTCCGGCCTGACCGGTGCAGCCGATCCGCACGCTGTTGTCGAAGCGTTGGCAGCAGCCGAACTCGCCCTCGAAACCGCCGTGTCCGTTCGGGATAAAGCGGTCGAAGCATATCAGGAAATTCTGAGAATGCCGGTCTGACGATGACCGGCACGGATATCGAAGAACGAGAATCATCCCTATGACACAAGAGATGATCTTTGACATCACGCGCGAGGCATTGTGGGTCGGTCTGCTGATCGGCGCGCCTTTGCTGGGGACCGCGCTGGTCGTCGGACTGGTGATTGGCCTGTTTCAGGCGCTCACCTCTATTCAGGAAATGACACTGACCTTTGTGCCGAAGATTGGTGCGATGCTGGTCACGTTCTGGATCAGCATGGGCTTTATGAGCATCACGCTCATTGCATTTTTTCAAGACCGGATCATTCCGATAATAGCGGGCGGCTAAATTTATGGCGACGGACTCGACAGCGAAGGCTGACGGCATCGGATTTGCCGCGCTATACCAACCCACTGTCCTTCTGGCGCTGGCATTAATGACCATCATCGTGATGATGATTTTGCCCGTTCCGGCCTTTATGCTGGACGTCGGTCTGGCGGTTTCATTCGGGCTGGCCGTTCTTATTTTCACCGTGACATTGTTTATCGAGCGTCCGCTCGATTTTTCGGCATTCCCGACGATCCTGCTGGCATCCCTGATGTTGCGTCTTTCGCTCAACGTATCGTCGACAAAACTGATCATCGGTCAGGGCCATACCGGCACGGATGCTGCGGGCGGCGTGATCGAAGGCTTTGCGATGTTTGTGATGGGCGGCAGCCTGTTCCTCGGCCTCGTCGTTTTTCTCGTCCTTTTAATTGTGAACTTTATGGTCATCACAAAGGGCGCAGGCAGAATGGCGGAGGTCGGCGCGCGTTTCGCCCTTGATGCGATGCCCGGCAAGCAAATGGCGATCGACAGTGATCTGGCCGCAGGCGCGATTACCCACGAAGAGGCACGCGAGCGCCGGAAGATCGAACAGGAGGAAACCACTTTCTTCGGTTCGCTCGACGGCGCATCAAAATTTGTGAAGGGCGATGCTATCGCCGGATTGCTGATTACCGCACTCAACCTGCTGATGGGTTTGGGCATGGGTATCGGCGTCCACAGCATGGATTTTGGTACGGCCCTCGAAACCTATGCAATCCTGACGGTTGGCGATGGGCTGGTGAGCCAGATCCCCTCGGTTATCATTTCGATCGCAGCGGCTTTGCTGCTGTCAAAGGGCGGCGCACTAGGTGCTGCGGACAAGGCGCTGGTCACTCAGCTCGGCGCACACCCCAAGGCGCTTGCGACGGTTGGGGGACTGATGATGCTGTTTGCTCTCGCGCCGGGCCTGCCGGCCATTCCCTTTTTGCTGGGGGGGCTGTTGCTCGGCGGTTCGGGGTGGATTTCGCACCGGGCGCAGCAGGAAATACTGCGAACGCCGAGCGCGGCAGAGTTGCCCGCGCCGGTGTCACTTGATGAAAAACCTGTCGGCGACTCGATTGATATTGATGATGTGCATATCGCCTTTGCGCCCGATCTCGTTTCCATCGTCACCGACCCTGAAACCGGCCTTGAGGGGCGGATTACCGCGCTGCGCCGTCACCTTGCGTCCGAGCTCGGGTTCGTGATGCCCGAGGTTAGGATCACGGACGAGCCGTCGATGAGCAGTCTCACATACGAGATTCGCATTCACGGCGTCAAAACGGCAGGCGACCGGATCATCCCCGGCAAGCTGTTGGTTCTATTGCCCGAGGACGCGAAGACTGCGGCATCGTTCGACATTGCGGGCGAGAATGCGCGTGAGCCGGTCTATGGTGCAGCTGCGCGCTGGATTGATCCTTCCAATCAGGAAGCGGCATCTGCGACCGGCTTACCGATCATTTCCCCCATCGAAGTGCTGGCAACGCACCTTATGGAAACGGTACAAGGCAATCTGGACCGGCTGTTCACGCGCCGAACCCTGCGCCGCCTGCTGGATGCCTATGTCTCACCGTCCGACCCTGAACGCGCACAGTCCAATCAACAACTGCTCGATGAGTTCATACCGGATAAAGTATCACTCGACCTGTTGCAGTCTGTCCTGAAACTGCTGTTGGCCGAGCGCGTTCCGGTGCGCAATCTGCAGCTTATACTCGAGGCAATGACCGAAGTGCGCGGACAGAACAGTCCCGAACATATCGCCGAGCATGTCCGCAAGCGCATCGGGTATATTCTGACCGCGCCGCTGATCGACGAAACAGGATCGCTGCCACTCGTACAACTAGACGCGAATTGGGAAGAGTTGTTCACCAAGCATCAGCTGGATGCCGGTGACGGGTCATTCGACATCGCCCTGCCGCCCGGCGAGTTTAACCGGCTGGCGCACTCGGTTCAGGAGAAACTGACCGGACTTGCCGCCAAGGGGCGTTATGCAGCCGTCGTTACACTCGCCCATCGCCGCAGGTTTGTGCAGCAGACACTGGCGGCAAAAGGTGTTCGTCATCCTGTGCTGTCCTATGAAGAAATCGGTCATTCCGTAAAACCGGCCCTTCTCGGCGCGGCTTGATATGGAGTCTCTCACCGGCTTTCTGGAGGCTTCCGAGTCTTCCGTTCTGATCTGGTTCGGTATCTTTGTCCGCGTTGCGGCAACCGCATTTCTGCTGCCCGGTATCGGCGAGCGCGGGGTTCCGACACGGATAAAGCTTGGCGGGGCGGTTGCATTATCGCTGGTGGTCGCGCCGATGGTTCTGGGCGACATGACCGAGTTAAAGCCGTCGCCATCCGAAATCGGGCGGATCGTAACGACCGAGGCGCTGGCGGGGTTGTTCATCGGTATATCAATCAGGCTGATGATATTCGTGATCCAGATTGCAGGAACCGTCACCGCGCAAAGCATGTCGGTCGCGCAGATGTTCGGCGGTGCAGGCCCCGAGCCGGAACCGATCATCGCAACCTTGCTGACGCTGACCGTGATCACGCTGGCGTTGATCGCCGGCCTGCATGTCAAGGTCGCGCTGGCTCTGGCGGCGAGCTATGACATTGCGCCCTTCGGCCTTGCGCTGAACTCGGATGATGTCGGGCAATGGGCGTCGGCAAGCGGCAGCGCCGTTATCATAATGGCAATCGGGCTGGCCCTGCCGTTCGTTGTTTTGTCCTTTGTCTACAATCTGTCCCTTGGGGCGATTAACCGCGCGATGCCGCAGTTGATGGTCGCGTTTATCGGCGCACCCGCCATCACATTCATGGGAATTGGCCTGCTTCTGCTCGCATTGCCGGTGATCCTGCACACGTGGCTTGATCAGCTAGACACGGTTTTAACCGCACCGTTTCAGGTCATGCCATGAGCGAAAGTAAGGGCGACGAAGGCCAGGAAAAAACAAATGAGCCGACACCCGAGCGGCTGCGCAAATCACGCGAAAAAGGCGACGTTGCCAAGTCTACCGATGTTACGGGCGCTGCGTCCTATTTGGGATTGTGGCTGGCGCTGACGGTTGGCGGCGCGTTTGCCGCAAAAGGGACGGGCGAGGCGTTGTACGGGTTTTTAGCCTCCCCCGATCTTCTGGCCGATGTTCTGCTCGCACCGCGAGGGATGGAGAACGCCGCGACGATTTTGAAGGGCGTGCTGTGGGCTGTTTCTCCCATCCTGATCGTTCCTTTTCTTTTCACTGTCATCGCACTTTACGCCCAGAACGCGGTCGTGGCAGCGCCGTCAAAGCTGGCAATGAAAATGTCGCGCGTGTCTTTGCTATCAAATGCCAAGCAGAAGTTCGGGATGACGGGCATCGTCGAATTTTTGAAAAGCGCCGTAAAGCTGATCGCCATCTCTATCGTTTTGGGCGTGATGCTTTCGGGCAGTGTGGATTATTATATCACCATGGCGATGTCCTCCGGGAAGGCGTTGCCGCATTTGCTGCGGGAAGAGGGATTGCAGTTGTTGCTGGCGGCAACGCTGGTCGCTGTGGCGACGGCTGTTTTCGATTATTTCTGGCGATTGTATGATCACCGTAAAAAACTGATGATGTCGTATCAGGAAGTGCGCGACGAGGCGAAAGAGTCCGACGGCGACCCGCACATGAAACATGCACGGCAACGCCGCGCCCGCGAAATCGCAAACAACCGGATGCTGGAGGACGTGCCGACGGCGGATGTCATCATCGTCAACCCGACTCACTATGCGGTTGCCTTGAAATGGTCGCGTGAACTGGGGTCCGCACCGATTTGCGTGGCCAAGGGCGTCGATGAAATTGCTGCGCGTATCCGAGAATCCGCAAAGGCCAATAGCGTTCCGATCATGTCAGATCCGCCGACCGCGCGTCTGGTCCATGCGACGGTCGAAATCGGCCACGAGATCATGCCCGACCACTACAAGGCCGTGGCCGCCGCGATCCGCTTTGCCGACACAATGCGCGAAAAATCCAAGAGCTCGTCGGCCACCGAACCGAAGGGGCGTAAACCATGACACCGGAAGTCCTGCGATCCATCCTGGATCTGAAGTCGGCAATGATGGAGCGGCAATCCAATACCGTGGCCAAAGTCCGCCGGGAACTGGAGGCACGAGAAAATCTCATTCTGGCCCTCGAACGCTCAATCGGCGAAGTTCACAGCGGGCTGGAATGCGGCGCGGACCTGCAGGCATCGGTGCGTTTTAAGTCGGCCCAATCTCAACGCCTCGGAAAAGTCAGACAGTCGGTTGCCGAAGTGACCGGACGTTTGCACGCGGAGCAGGAGAAACTGCGGCGGGCGCTGGCGGAAAAACGGGCGGTCGAACGGCTGTCCGAGATGGCGGTCGGCAAGACGGGCTGAACCCGGCTGTTCATGTTATTCTTCGGCGGCCTGTGCACGGGATTTCCCCGACACTTCCGCGGCCAGTGCCGCCCCCATAAACGGGTCGAGGTTGCCGTCCAGAACGCCTTGGGTGTCCGAGGTTTCCTCGTTGGTTCGCAGATCTTTGACCATCTGATACGGCTGCAAAACGTAGCTGCGGATTTGATGGCCCCAGCCGATGTCGGACTGTTCGGCGCGGTGTTCGTTCGCCGCCTCTTCCCGTTTGCTCATCTCCAGATCATAGAGACGCGAGCGCAGCATCGCCATACAGTTTGCGCGGTTTTGGTGCTGAGACTTCTCCGATGACGTTACCACAATGCCCGACGGATGGTGCGTAATACGCACCGCAGAGTCCGTTGTGTTGACATGCTGTCCGCCCGCACCCGATGCGCGATACGTGTCGACGCGGATGTCTTTGTCCTGAATGTCGATCTCGACCGTGTCGTCAATGACCGGAGAAATTTGCACCGACGAGAACGATGTATGGCGGCGTGCCTGACTATCAAAAGGCGAAATGCGCACGAGGCGATGGACGCCCGACTCGGATTTCAACCAGCCGAAAGCGTTTGTGCCCTTCACCTGATAGGTAACGGATTTGATGCCCGCTTCATCGCCCGCCGAATATTCCAGCGTCTCGACTTTATACCCGCGCTTTTCAGCCCAGCGCGTGTACATGCGCGCGAGCATCGAGGCCCAGTCGCTTGACTCGGTGCCGCCTGCGCCCGCATTGATTTCGATAAAGGCGTCGCTGCCGTCCATCTCGCCCGAGAGCAGCGCCTCCAATTCGGCCTTGCCGGCGCGGTCTTTCAAACGCGCAAGCGCAGCGTCGGCCTCGGCCACAACCTCGGCGTCCTCTTCCATCTCTCCAAGCTCGATCATCTCAAGCTGATCGGACATTTCGGTCTCGATAGAACGGTAAGCATCCATTGAGTCGGACAGCTTTTGACGTTCGCGCATGACTTTCTGCGCGTTTTCAGGATCATTCCAAAGTTCGGGGTCTTCGGCACGCGCGTCGAATTCTTCCATGCGGGCCTCCGCCGTGTCCCAATCAAGACGGCGGCGCAGCAGGGACAGCGATTCTTGGATCGCATTTACGAGGGATTGCGTCTCGGCGCGCATGAACGCAGCTCCATCTTACGAAGAAAACTCAGAAAACCTGATGTAGCGAGGAAGCCGGAGCGAGTAAAGTGCGCGGACAGCGTGCAGGTGCAGCCTCTCGCAGGGGCGCTGTGGCTCAGGTATCGCCAAAAAGATCATTTTGCGAGGGGTTTGGGGGCTTTACCGCTTTTGTGCGCGTTTTTGCTGCGGGTTTCGCGCCATCGACGGTCGCATCAACGGTCTGATCCCCCGCGAACTCGATTTTAAGGGCAGTTCCGGGTTTTGCCTTGGCGGGTTTTGACAGCACCGCGCCCTTGCCGTCGCGTACCACCGCAAAACCACGATCCAGCACCCGCTTGTAGGAGAGTGACGTCAGCGTCCTCGTCAGCGCGGCCAATGTGTCCCGCTTTCGGGCCGGAAGGCGCGGCGCAGCGGCGTGCAGCCGCCTTGCCTGTGCGCCGACAGTCACCCGCGCATCGCGGATACGCGCCGTCAACGCACCGGGACGCAGAGATGCCCGGCTTTCGGCCAGCGCCGCCCTTTGCCGGTCCATGCGGAGCGCCAGAACACGCGGCAAACGGTCTGCGGTCAGGCGCAGGGCTTGGGTTTTTTCGCGCACCACAGCGGCGGGGCCGCGCGGCAGACGGTCGGCTGCCAGATCGAGCCGCTGGCGCTTTTCAGCAAGGATTGCCTCGGGCTTCGGTAGAATACGGGCATTTTGAGCAACTCTCTCCCGCGCATCACGCAGTTTGCGCTGCATCGCGCGCAGGCGGCGGGCCGACAGCATTTCAACCTGAGCCATGAGATCAGCCCGCACAGGCACGGCCTTTTCGGCAGCCCCGGTCGGCGTCGGCGCACGTAGGTCAGCCGAGTGGTCAAGCAGAGTGGTATCGGTTTCGTGGCCCACCGCCGAAATCAGCGGAATGGAACATTCCGCAGCGGCGCGAACGACGATTTCCTCGTTAAAGCCCCAGAGATCCTCAAGCGAGCCACCGCCACGTGCCACGATCAGCACATCGGGTCGCGGAATCGGGCCGCCCGCAGGCAAAGCATCGAAACCCCGAATTGCCGCCGCGACCTCCGGTGCGGACTTTTCACCCTGAACCGCAACCGGCCATACAAGGACATGGCGCGGGAAGCGCTCTGCGAGGCGATGCAGAATATCGCGGATTACCGCGCCCGACGGGGACGTGACGACACCGATCACCCGAGGCAAAGCAGGGATCGCGCGCTTTCGGTCCGCGTCGAACAAACCCTCTGCGGCCAAGGCCTGACGCCGCGCCTCTAACATTGCCATCAGCGCACCCGCGCCAGCCGGTTCCATCTTGTCTATGACGATTTGGTACTTTGATTGGCCGGGGAAGGTGGTCAGCTTGCCGGTGACAATAACTTCAAGGCCCTCTTCCGGCTGAACCGACAGACGCGAGGCAAC
>CALGNW010000072.1 GCA_937958345.1 uncultured Neomegalonema sp.
TCATTGCCGAACTGGCTGAAGAGCGGCGCACCAAAGCTGCGATCATCAACAACCTGAAAATCTGGCTGGCGGCGTCATTCGGGTTCGCGGTTGCTGCAATCGTGTTCTGATCAAGCAACCACAGCCTAACGTTCAAATGGCCGATTAATCCGAGTCCTCAGCAGAAGCGGAGGTTCTAAACCAAACAGGAGACACGGAAATGCTCACGAAACGGCAACTCGAAACTTTCCAATTTATTGACGCAGAGATTACGCGTACCGGTGGCACATCGCCAAGCTTTGACGAGATTAAAGATCACCTCGGCCTTAATTCTAAATCAGGCATCTTTCGCTTGGTGCGCGCACTCGAAGATCGCGGGTTTATTCGCCGCGAAAGGCGAAGCTGGCGTGCGATAACAATCCTGCGCCGCCCCGGCGATGAGCAAGCCGTCACCAACGCCAATTTCGCCATCATCCCCGACGATCCTGTTTCCATAAACGCCGAGATCGAGGCCCTGCAAGTTCTCATTGGCGCGCGCCTCACCGTCCTCGACACCATGAGCGACGCCGGGACACCGACGGGTGCAGACGCCAAACCCGACTTATCAAGGCATCGCACGTCGCCCCGGGCTACCGCTTTCGACCACGCAACCGTTTGACGGAGAGTGAACTATGCGCACGATCTGCATTCCGGAAGCTGTTCGAAATGACTCGCTGCAGCTCTGTCAGGTGATCGTCGGGTTGGCCCCCGATCAAATCAGCGCAGTAGTCATTGCCGAGCCGCCGAGCGACGGGCCAAAGCTGCGATTATCAACAAACTGAAGATCTGGGTGGCGGCGCGTGCCACCGGAGGCTCGGCGCACCTCCAGCAATCGTTTTGAATACACCAACAGCAAGGGAAAATTCGATGACTACAATTTCCACCTCAAGCCCGAACGCCGAGATATCGAGTGAGCGGCTGCTGACGCGAACCGAGGTCGAAGAGATATTTGGCTTCCCGACGAAGCGCTATCTTGAGATCGCAGCGATGGGCGAGGAGGGCCCCCCAATCGTCCGCTTCGGCCGGACCGTTCGTTATCGGGTTGGCGATCTTCGCGGCTGGATCGCTGCACATCGCGTCGAAGGCGAAAGTGGCAGTGACAGGGACTAGCTTCGCTCTCAAAATTGCCATCGACCGAACGGGCTGCATTTCATGCGGCCCGTTTCTGTATCGGACGGTTTCACGCTCGTTCAAATCGTAAGGGTGGGCTTAAAGGTGGACTGAAGTTCAGTAAAAATCGTCAAATTATTGAAATAAATCGGTAAAATGCGATATTATGGTGCCCGGGGGGGGACTCGAACCCCCACGATGTTGCCATCGGCGGATTTTGAATCCGCTGCGTCTACCATTCCGCCACCCGGGCCTTGAGGACAAGCGATTATGTCAGGGAAAGCCCCAGATCAAGATATTTAGTGAACGGCTGTTCGCGACATTCGTACATTTGCGCGCGACTCGGGTTTTTGCGGCGAATAGCGATTTCCTCTGACCCGGAAATGCTCTAGCACAAGCGCATGTTGAGACGTTTGTATAACTGGACCATCGACAAAGCCGAGTCGCCCTATGCGCTCGTGTTTTTGGCGTTGCTGGCTTTTGCGGAAAGTTCGTTTTTTCCGATCCCGCAAGAGGCCATGATGATTCCGATGATCGTGGCCGCTCCGCATCGCGCGTGGCTGATCGCGGGGGTTGTGACGCTTGCCTCCGTCGCGGGCGCGGCGCTCGGGTATGCCATCGGTTTCCTGTTCTATGACACCGTCGGGATTCAGGTGCTCGAATTCTACGGAAAAGCGGACCGGTACGACGAATTCAAAGCAATGTATGACGAGCACGGCAGCTGGGCCGTCGCGATCGGAGCCATCACGCCGTTCCCCTACAAGGTCACGACGATCATCAGCGGTTTGCTGCAAATGGACTTCCTGTCTTTCATGCTCGTCAGCCTGCTGGGTCGGGGGATACGCTTTTTCCTGATCGCTGCGCTGCTGTGGAAATTCGGGACGCCAATCAGAGCCTTTATTGAAAAGCGTCTCGGCCTCGTTACGGTTGCCTTCTTCGCTGTTCTGATCGGCGGCTTTGTGGTGTTGAAATATGCGATCTAAGTTTTTTCTCGCCGCCGCCATCGGCACGGCAACCTTCATCGCCGCGCTCGGTTTCCAGTATATCGGCGGCCTGCCTCCGTGCCAGTTGTGCATCAGTCAACGCTGGGCCTTGGGTGTCGGCATCGCGGGTGCGGCGATTGCGGGCATGACAAACGGCATGACGCGGCTTGTCTTCGGCCTCGTCGCGGTAGGCGGCTTTCTGGCCGAGGCCGGCCTTGCGTTCTATCATACCGGCGTCGAGCGTCACTGGTGGCAAGGCCCGCAGTCATGCTCGGGCGGTGCGCAGTTGCCGTCTTCTTTTGATCCTGCCGTGGTGGCGGCAGGGGCGGCGGGCAAAGCGCCTGCGGCCTGCAACGAAATCCCGTGGGATCTGTTCGGACTTTCGATGGCGAATTACAATGTTGCCATTGCCGGGTTTATGGCGGCCCTGTGCATTATGGCCCTGCGCGCGAAACCAGCCGGGTGACGCCGCGCGCGCGCGGATTTGCAGCAGCAACAACCGTGCTCTTTATCTGGTCGTCCTGGCTGGTGGTCAGTCGCGCAGGAGCGTTAACGCCGCTGACCGTTTATGACCTCGCCGCAATCCGTTACGGGGTCTCTGCGTTATTCGTTCTGCCCGTCGTTCTGTGGCTCAAGCCCTGGCGGCAGATGAGCCTTGCGCGGATGGCGGCGGTCACGATGCTGCTCGGGCCGGTTTATATCCTGCTGGTCTTCGGAGGGTTCAAGCACGCCCCCGCTGCGCATGGCGGAATCTACATGAACGGCGCCCTGCCGGTGATTACCCTCGTGCTGTCCTGGTTCTGGCTCTCCCGGCGCGCGACCAACCGGCAAATCGCCGGATCGGTCATTGTCGTCGTCGGCGTCGTCCTTGTGGTTGCCGACACCGCGCGGATCGAGCTGGGGACAGCATGGCTTGGCGATGCGATGTTTCTCGCCGCTGCGGTGTTCTTTGCCGCCTATATGGTTGCCAGTCGGGTCTGGGAAATCACAATCCCCCAGCTGTTGCTGTGCAGCTCGCTCCTCAATGCGATTTTGTTCGTCCCTGTCTGGGCGTTGTTCCTGCCGTCGGAGATAACCGCTATTCCGGCGGACAGCCTCGCGTTGCAGATCGTCTATCAGGGAGTCGTCCCGAATCTGATCGGCCTTCTGCTTGTGACGTATGCCGTGCGCACCATCGGCGCACCGGCCACATCGGCCTTTATGGCTGCTGTTCCGGGGCTGGGTGCAATCCTCAGCTTTATCTTCCTCGATGAACAGCTCGGGCCGCTGGGATGGTTTGCGGTTGCCCTGCTGACGTCGGGCATTGTGATGATGGCGTTGCGGGACAGAAGTGCTACAACACCGCCGATTGTTAAAAAGGATTCCCGATGAGCATTCTCGAAGGCCCAACCGTCGACGCAGCCTCCGGCACAGCGAACAGCCTTGTCGTTTTTCTACACGGATACGGTGCGGACGGAAACGATCTGATCGGGCTGTCACAGCCTCTGGCGGGCATGCTCCCGGATACGGCGTTTGCCTCGCCCCACGCACCCGAGCCTTGCACGGCCTCTCCGATGGGGCGGCAGTGGTTTCCGATTCCCTATCTCGACGGCTCGTCCGAGGCGGAGATGATGGAGGGGCTGGGCCGCGCGAAGGCGGCGCTGAATACGTATCTTGATGCACAGACCAGCGCCCGCGGGCTTGCGGCGGATCGCGTTGCTCTGGTCGGCTTTTCGCAGGGCACGATGATGTCGCTCGAGGTCGGATTGCGCCGCGAGCAGCAACTGGCCGGCATCGTCGGCTTTTCGGGCCGCTTGCTGCGATCCGATGCCCTTGAGACCGAGATTAAAAGCAAACCGCCCGTCTTGCTGGTTCATGGCGACGCCGATCAGGTCGTCCCGCCCCAGTCACTAAAGGACGCGACGCTCGCACTAAAAAAACAGGGCGTTGAGGTCGCGGCGCATTCGCGTCCGGGTCTCGGCCACGGTATCGACAATGAAGGGCTGGGCCTGGCGGCGGGCTTTCTGTCGACTGTGTTGAAATAGTCCGCTGCACCCGATCTTTTTCCGCCGGATACAATCGGGTCAATGGCCCTATATTCAGAGTGATTGACCCTTCCGGTTTCCGCATGTAGCTTCTGGGCAAAGGTTCAGGAGAATAACTTCGATGACCAGTTTGATTTCGACGACGACACCGGCGTTCGTGAGAAATCCTTCTGGACTCCGCGACCGTCCGGCTTTGATTTTGAATGCCGATTATCGCCCGCTTTCGTACTTTCCGCTGTCGCTTTGGGCCTGGCAGGATGCGGTGAAGGCTGTGTTTCTGGAGCGCGTGAACATCGTCTCGGAATACGAGGAGGAGGTCCACTCACCCTCGATGTCGATGCGCGTGCCCAGCGTCGTGTCCCTGCGTGATTACATTCAACCGGCGCGCTATCCGGCCTTCACGCGGTTCAACCTGTTCCTGCGTGACGAGTTCGTTTGCCAGTATTGCGGCGCGGCGGCAGAGCTGACCTTTGACCATGTCGTTCCCCGTTCAAAGGGCGGGCGTACGACGTGGGAAAATGTCGTTGCCGCGTGCAGCCCGTGTAATCTGCGTAAGGGCAGTCAGGACATCGGGCGCGGGTCGGGCATTATGCTGAACCGCAAACCCTATAAACCAACGGCGATGAAGCTGCAGAATGTCGGACGGAAATTCCCGCCGAACCACCTGCACGAAAGCTGGATGGACTATCTCTACTGGGATGCTGAACTGGAGGCGTAAGGACGCTTGCGCGCGGCCCCAACCGCCTTTGCCTCCCGCCCGTAATCGGGAGGGAGGTTAATTTTCTTCGACATTTCCCCAAGTGCATCAGGTCCGCAAGTGCATCAGGCGGACGCTCGGCACGCGGCGCGCGCACGGCTTGCCCGATGATCCGCGCCGCCGCGGCCCGCATCGTGACCGCCGCCCGACGGGGCGACCGCCGCGCATCGCACCGTGGCCAAACGCGCCGGTTCGCATGGTTCCACACCAACCGCCGCGCTTCACGGGGCAGGTTTTCAAGCAAATCACGCAACGCCAGCATCCGGCGGGACAAGGCCGCAACGGTCGGAACGCTCTCGGCATCACGCACCGAAGATGGCGCAGGCAACGCGCCGAGAATAGCCCGCGCATTACCGCCCTGCTCGCGAACCAGCGTATAAAGCAAATACTGCGCGGCAAGCTCTGCGCGGACAACGAGGCTGTCGAGATAACGGCAAAGCTCTCGCGGCAAGGGCAAAACAAACGCCTCACGGGACACAAACCCGGCCAGAAAGAACCACCCCGCCAAAAGGCGAAGCAGCGCAAGCCGCCGCGTTTCAACTGCCCATTCCACGTTCATCTCGTCCGTCACCTCGTCTTCAA
>CALGNW010000073.1 GCA_937958345.1 uncultured Neomegalonema sp.
GATGATCAGCGCGCCGTCTACGAGGTTGCGGTTGCCAGCCAACAGGCCGCTCTCGACGCCCTGCGCCCCGGCGTCACAGCAGAAAGTGTCCACGCCGCCTATGCCGAAGTCATTCAGGGTGCGGGATATGAGTATCCGTTCCGCTGTGGCCGCGCGACAGGCTTCAGCTTTCTGGAGGCTCCGCAGCTCGTGACCGGCGATACAACGATCATTCAGCCGGGCATGGTGTTGGCTGTGGACGGATCGGTTTCGGTCGAAACCTATCGCGCACAAGTCGGTGACAGCTTTATCATCACCGAAACCGGTTGGGAGGCGTTGACCGACCATCCGAAATCCGTTGAGGATGTCATCCTATGACGCATCGATCCGATCCTCGCATTTCATGGTCACCGCGCCCGGTCGCGCGCAACGGGAAACCTTGAGCCAATGGCCCGCTTTTCCGCATGGAGCGTTTTGCGCAACGGCTTGAACGGCCAGAAAAGTTGGGGCCGTCAATGGCGCGATCCTGAACCTAGGGCGCATTACGACATCATCATCGTCGGTGGCGGCCTGCACGGGCTTGCGACCGCCTATTACCTCGCCAAAAACCATGGCGTGCAAAACATCGCCGTGCTGGAAAAGGGCTGGATCGGCGGCGGCAATGCCGGACGCAACACCACCATCGTCCGCTCGAATTACGCCCGCCCCGGCAACCGCGAATTCTACGAACACTCCCTACGGCTGTGGGAAAATATGAGCCATGATCTCAACTACAACGTCATGTTCAGCCAACGCTCGCACATCACGTTGTTGCATACGCCGGATGCAATCGACGCGGCCGCCCGTAACTACAATGTTATGCGCAAAACCGGCACGCCCGATGCCGAAATGTGGAACCTCGATCAGCTCAAACAAGCCGTCCCCCATTTGGATTACAGCCCCTCGGCGCGCTTTCCGATTATGGGCGCGGCTGTGCAAAAACGCGCGGGGACCGCACGGCACGACGCCGTCGCATGGGGATTTGCGCGGGGTGCGGATCAGCGCGGGGTCGATATTCTGCAAAACTGCGAGGTCCGCAGTATAGAGCGGGACGCGGGCAGGATCACGGCATTGGAGACATCGCGCGGCAGGATCACGGCAGGTAAGGTCGGCTTCGCGGTCGCAGGCAGTACCTCGCTGCTCTGGAATATGGCCGGTTTGGACAAATTGCCGATCGAATCGCATCTGCTTCAGGCATTTGTTTCCGAGCCGCTGAAACCGCTTCTCGATCAGGTCGTGGTGTTCGGTGTCGGGGGCGCACATTTCTACATTTCCCAATCCGATAAGGGCGGAATGGTCTTCGGCGGCGACCTTGACTGGTACAAATCCTATGCCCAGCGCGGCAACCTGCCGATGGTGCAGGACGTCTCGCAAGCGGCCATGTCGATCCTGCCCTGCCTTGGGCGCGTAAAGCTGTTACGCCATTGGGCGGGATTGGTTGATATGTCGATGGACGGCACGCACTTTATCTGCAAAACGCCGCTCGACAATCTGTATCTGAATGCCGGTTGGAACTACGGGGGCTTCAAGGCAACGCCGGCCTCGGGCTGGTGGTTCGCGGACCTGATCGCCAATGACCGCCCCGACCCGATGATCGCACCGTTTGATCTGCGCCGCCACGAACGGGGCTATGACATCGACGAACGCGGCGCGGGGCCAGACCCCAAGCTGCATGGATAGGCCGACCATGAAATCTGCGATCCGCAGCGGCCCTGACCTGAATAGCCGAGCGAGGCCCTGACCATGGACGACTTCCATACCCGCCTGATCGCACAGCGGCATGACTTCCACCGCAACCCGGAACTGGGCTTTCACGAGAAACGCACGAAGGCGGCTGTCGCGGCACGGCTCCGCGAACTGGGGCTGGAGGTACACGAAGGCGTCGGCGTTGTCGGCATCCTGCGCGGGGGCAAAGGCAATCGGGCCATCGGCCTGCGCGCGGACATGGATGCTCTGCCGATTACCGAGACCAGCACACACAATTACCCCTCACGCACCCCCGGAGTCATGCACGCCTGCGGCCATGACGGCCATATGACGATGCTGCTTGGCGGAGCCGAAATACTGGCCCGTACCCGCGACTTTGACGGAACTGTCGTTTTCTACTTCCAGCCCAACGAGGAACATGGTCTCGGCGCGCGGGCAATGATTGACGAGGGAGTGCTCGAACGGTTTCCGGTCGAAGAGGTCTACGCCATTCACAACCTCCCCGGCGCACCGGTCGGGCAGGTATCGACCCGCGTCGGTCAGATTTGCGCCAGCGAAAGCCTGTTTGAAATCACAATCTCCGGACAGGGCGGCCACGCGTCGATGCCCCATGTCGGCGTCGACGCGATCACCGTAGCGGCGGAAACCGTTCTGGCGCTTCAGACAATCGTCTCGCGCAAACTGGCACCGGGGTCGGGGGCTGTCGTCTCCGTAACCGAGTTGCTGACCAACGGCCAACGCAACGTCCTGCCGGGGGAAGCGATCCTCAAGGGTGATGCCAGAGCGCGCTTTCCGGCAGATCGCAGGGCGATTGAAAAGTTTATGCGGCAAATCGCGACCGGTGTCGCGGCGACGCACGGTGTCGGTGTGGACGTCGGTTTCAACAGTGAATTTATCGAAACCATCAACGCACAAGTACCCACCGAGGCCGTGGTTCGGGCGGCGCGAAAATCCAAGCTCGATACAATACCGGACCGGCCACCGATGAGTTTCTCGGAAGACTTCGCCCATTTCTGCGCCGCTGTCCCCGGCTGCTTCCTGCTGCTCGGCAACGGCGAGCAAGGCCCCCAGGGTCAACCTCTCCACGCTGCCGATTACGATTTCAACGACGCACTCCTGCCCATAGGCGCAAACCTCTGGGCCGAAATCGCCCGAGACCGCCTGCCAACGGACGCGTAGCGCGTCTCGGCACATTAGTACGAGCGCGGCAGCCCCAGCACATGTTCGGCGATATAGCTCAGGATCAAATTCGTTGAAATCGGAGCGACCTGGTACAGGCGCGTTTCGCGGTATTTGCGCTCCACATCATATTCCTCGGCAAAACCGAAACCGCCATGGGTTTGCAGGCAGGCTTCGGCGGCGGCCCATGATGCATCCGCGCACAGCATTTTCGCGAGGTTGGCCTCCTCACCGGCGGACCCGCCAGCCTCGTAAATCCGAACAGCCTCGGCCAGCATCAATTCGGCTGCGCGCATTCCGGCATAGGCTTTGGCAATCGGAAACTGAATACCCTGATTTTGGCCGATGGGCCGTCCGAACACCGTCCGCTCTTTCGCATAGGCCGCCGCGGTTTCGGTGAACCATTTCGCATCGCCGATACATTCAGCCGCAATCAAAATCCGCTCGGCATTCATACCCGACAGGATGTACCGGAATCCCTTACCCGCCTCTCCGATCAGATTGGCTGCGGGCACGGGCATATCGTCAAAAAACAACTCGGTTGTCGCGTGGTTCATCATGGCGCGGATGGGCCGGATGGTCAGGCTTTTGCCGCGCACTTCCCGCATATCCACAAGAAGAACCGACAGGCCATCGGTCTTTTTCGCGCATTGATCGCGCGGCGTTGTCCGGCACAGCAGCAGCATCAGGTCCGAGTGTTCGGCGCGCGACGTCCAGATCTTCTGGCCGTTGACCAGATAGCTGTCCCCCTCCAACCGCGCCGTGGTGCGCAGGGCGGTGGTATCGGTTCCGCTGGTCGGTTCCGTCACACCAAAGGCTTGCAGGCGCAACGATCCGTCGGCAATCGAGGGCAGATACTGTCTTTTTTGCGCATCCGATCCATGGCGCAACAGCGTGCCCATCGTATACATCTGCGCGTGGCAGGCGGCGGCATTCCCGCCCGAACGATGGATCTCCTCTAAAATTGCACATCCTGCGGAAATCGGCAGGCCCAGCCCGCCGTATTCTTCCGGTATCAGCGCACTCAGATAGCCCGCCTCGGTCAGTGCCGCGACGAACTCCGCCGGATAGGCCTGCGCCCGATCACAGTCCCGCCAATACGCACCGGAAAATCCGCTGCACAGCTTTGCCACCGCGTCACGTATTTCGGGATAATCAAGATCGTAGGTCATGTTGCCCTTCCGAATTCCGACCGTATACGCGCGGTATGCTCTCCGCGTTCCGGCACATGCGCGCGGCGGCCCGCATCGGATCTCACCGGCAAATCCGCCACCGAAACGGTTTGTCCGGCAAACTCTAATGGCAAATTTCGCAGGAATTCATGTTCGGATAAATCGGACACTTCGTTCAGACGCGCGCAGGCAATTTTCGCGCCCTCCAGCGCATCAATCAGATCATCACGTGACCGCTTGCGGAAAACCGCGTTGATTATATCGGTCAGCGCGTCGCGGTTGCTGACCCGGTCAGGGTTGTCGCCAAAGCGCGGATCAGACGCCAGCCCCGGCTGGCCCAGTATCCCGTCACAGAATACGGCAAACTCGCGATTGTTCTGAATCGAGATCATAACCACGCCATCGGCGGCCTCGAACGCGCCATAGGGCGCAACAAATGTATGCGTCAGTCCCAACCGTTGCGGGGCCGGACCGAAATACCGGTGCCCCAGCAGCGGCATGTTCATCCAATCGGCGATCACATCAAACATGGATATCGACAGATCAATCCCCTGCCCCGTGCGACCGCGTTGGATCAGCGCGCGCAGGATGGCCGAGAATGCCGTCAGGCCGGCTGACAGGTCCGTTATGGAAACGCCCACCCGCGCGGGGCTGTCTGCTGTTCCGGTCACCGAACACAGCCCCGCTTCAGCTTGAATCAGGAAATCATAGGCCTTTTTTCTGGCTGCGGGGCCGCTGTTGCCGTAACCGGTGATCTCACAGGTAATCAGGCCGGGATTATCCGCCCGCAAATCTTCGCCGCCAAACCCGCGCCGCGCCAGCGCCCCCGGCGCAAGATTGTGCAAAAACACGTCGGCCTTGCACAGCATCGCCCGCAAAACCGCCTCGTCCTCCGGTTCGTTGAGATCAATACAGACAGATTCCTTGCCGTGGTTCAGCCAGGCAAAGATCGTGCTGTACCCGTCCGCACCGCGATCATAGCTGCGCGCAAAATCCCCCTCGGGGCGCTCGACTTTGACAACGCGCGCCCCGGCATCGGCCAACAACATACCGCAATAGGGCGCGGCGACGGCCTGCTCCAGTGACACGACAAAGATACCGTCCAACTCGCGGTTCAAACCCATTGGCGAAATGTCTCCCCTTGCGGCTGACCCACTGGCCAAAACCTGACCGCTACCGTTATACGAAAAGCTCGGCGCGTCGATAGGGTCTCGGCAGACGCGGCGGATGGCTGAACCGGCAAAGGATCGTATCGCGTGATTTCCCAGACATACGAAACCCTCTCACTCGCAACTCCGCGCCCGCATGTCCTACAGGTAACACTGTCGCGGCCCGAGGCGTCGAACGCGATGAACACACAGCTTTCGCGCGACATCACAACATTGTTCGAGGGGCTGGCGCTCGATCCGGGCGACATCCGCTGCGTCGTTGTTACCGGCGCGGGAACCAAGGCATTCTGCGCCGGTGGTGATCTGAAAGAACGCAATGGAATGTCCGACGAGGCTTGGGGCCGTCAGCATGTTATTTTCGAGCGCATGGTACGTGCATTGATCGACTGTCCGGTCCCGATGATCGGCGCCGTCAACGGCGCGGCCTTCGGCGGCGGATGCGAGATCGCGGCGACAATGGATTTCATCTACGCTGCTGATACCGCCCGCTTTGCCATGACCGAGGTGACGCTCGGTATCATTCCGGGCGCAGGCGGAACCCAGACACTGGCCCGCGCCATGGGAGAGCGCCGCGCGAAAGAGCTTATCCTTTCGGGCCGGGCCTTTACGGCGGTGCAGGCGGCGGAATGGGGGCTGGTCAATGCGGTCTATCCGCAGGACGATTTACTCCCCGCGGCTCTGGAAACAGCAGAAAGGATTGCCGCCAACGCACCGATTGCGGTGCGGCAGGCCAAACAGGCCATTCATCGCGGTTTGGGCATGTCCCTCGCCGATGGACTGACATTCGAGATCGAGGCGTATAACCGCACCGTTCCGACAAACGACAGACGCGAGGGCGTCTTGGCCTTCAACGAAAAGCGCAAGGCAAAGTTCGAGGGGCGCTGATAGCACCCATAAAAAAAGCCCGGCGATTTCCCGCCGGACTTCTGGTTATTTAAAAGACACCCGAAGGGGCGCTTATTCCGGCAGTTCTTCAGGCAGGATCAGGTTCAGGATGATCGCAAGAAACGCCGCAGGCAGCAGGCCGGACGTCAACAGAATCCGCGCCGTCTCGGGCAGGTACTGAACCGCACTCGGAACCAGTTGCAGGCCGAGGCCCACCGACAGGGACGTCGCAAAAATCATCATGTTGCGGCGGTTCCAATCAACATCCGCCAGCATCGACACACCCGCCGACGCGACCATACCGAACATCACGATGACACCGCCGCCCAGCACTTCAATCGGGATGGTAGAGATCGCCGCCCCGACTTTGGGCATCAATCCGCAGACGATCAGGAACAGCGCGCCGATGGTTACGACATGGCGGCTCATCACACCGGTCATCGCGATCAGACCGACGTTCTGGCTGAACGATGTATTCGGCAAAGAACCGAAGACACCGGCCACTGCCGTCCCGAGGCCGTCGGCATAGGTCGCGCCGACGATTTCCTCTTCGGTCGCTTCACGTCCGGCACCGCCCTTGGTGATACCCGAGACATCGCCGACGGTTTCGACGGCGGAAACGAATGCCATCAGGCAAAAGCCGAGAACCGCAGCAACGCTGAATTCAAACCCGAAGTGGAACGGGTTCGGCACACGCCACATCGCGGCACGCTCGATGTTGCCAAAGCTGACCATTCCCAGCATGTACGCAACAGCATAGCCCGCAAGAATACCCAGCAGGATTGCCGACACCGAAACCATACCGCGCGCAAAGAATTTCAGCCCGAGAGTGACCGCAATCACGACCAGCGCAACGGACCAGTTTTGCAGGCTGCCGAATTCGGGCTTGCTCATCGCGGGCACGCCGCCCGCCGCATATTGAATACCGACCTTCACAAGCGCCAGACCGATCATCAGTACGACCAGGCCCGTTACGAGCGGCGGCAACGCAAAACGGATGCGGCCAATGACCGTGCCCAGAAGCATGTGGAAAATACCGCCGATGATGACGCCGCCGAACAGCGCGGCCATGGCATCAACGCCTTTACCCGCGACCAGCGGAATCATAATAGGCAGGAACGCAAAGCTCGTTCCCTGCACGACGGGCAGCTTTGCGCCGATCGGGCCGATACCGATGGTCTGGATCAGCGTCGCGATCCCCGCAAAGAACATCGCCATTTGGATCATATAGATCATTTCGGGAAAATCCGGCGAGTTCGAGCCAAAGCCGAACCCCGCCGCACCCGCTACGATAATCGCGGGGGTGACGTTCGAAACAAACATTGCCAAAACGTGCTGAATGCCCAAAGGCACAGCCTTGTGTATGGCCGGAAAATAGTTCGGGTCGCGGAGTTGTTCCGGCGTCCCGATCGAGTCCAACTGTGCCATCTAAATTTCTCCCTTAGATCTTATGGCCCCGCACTTATAATGCGGTGTGCGACTTCAAAACTGTGTTCTTCGAGGTTGTTCTCTTCGCCGATCCGGTCAACGACTGCAAACAATGACTTACGCGCCAAAGGCGTCAGGACGCCGTGCCATGTGTTGCGGTGATAATTAACCCCCTGTCCGGGTGCGGTGATAAACGCGCGCGGTTCGACGGGAACGCCATTGTTATCGGCGGCGACCACCACCAGAAAGGGGTCGGAGGACAGGGGCAAAAAGGCCTGACTTCCCAGCGGATGACGCTCCATCAGATCCAGAGTCAGCGGCAACGCATAAGGCTCGCCCTCGAAAACGCTGATGCCTGCTTTGCCGTCCGCAAAATCGAGTGATGCCAGATCGTGAAAGCGTCCGCATTTGCCGCGATTGATCATCATTGTCGGCGCACCGGACGGCTCGATCACATCGCCGTAAGGTGCGAATGCAGCGGCGGTCAGCGGCTCGATAACAACATCCGTCACGTCAGAGCCATATGGCGGTTTACGTCTTTATACAGCAGATAGCGGAACCGCCCCGGCCCTCCCGCATAGCAGGCTTGCGGGCAAAATGCGCGTAACCACATGAAATCACCGGCCTCGACCTCGACCCAATCACGGTTCAGCCGGTAAACGGCCTTACCCTCCAGCACATACAGCCCGTGTTCCATGACATGGGTTTCCGCAAACGGGATCAGTCCGCCCGGCTCGAACGTCACGATATTGACGTGCATATCGTGGCGCAGGTCATCAGGCTCGACAAAGCGCGTGGTGGCCCAGCGCCCTTTCGTCCCCGGCATCGGATTGGGCGCGACCGCCTGATCACTGGTAAAGAATGCCTCCGGGTGCTCAATCCCGTCCACGGCCTCATATGCCTTTCGAACCCAGTGAAACCGAACAGGATCATCGCCCCTGTTCGACACCGTATAGGGCGCACCGGCGGGCAGATAGGCATAGCCGCCCTCGCCCAATTCCCGCGTCGCGCCCTCGTATGCTATTGATAGCGTTCCCTCGACCACGAACAAAACCGCCTGCGCCAGAGGGTTCATCTCTGGCCGGTCGCTGCCGCCACCGGGCAGAACTTCCATGATCGTCTGAGAGAATGTTTCGGCAAATCCGGTCATCGGGCGGGCCAGCACCCATCCGCGCGTTTTCGTCCAATGCGGAAAATTGCTGGTCACAATATCCCGCATCGTCCCCTTAGGGATCACGGCATAGCTTTCGGTAAAGACCGCACGGCCCGTCATTATGTCTGTCTGCGGCGGGTGGCCGCCTTTGGGCGCATAATATGTCATGGCAGGATATCTTTCAGTCTCAACAGCGCAATGCGCTCGACCTGCTTGCAGGCTGTTGCAAACTCGGTGTCGCGGTCATTCCCGATCCGCGTTTTGAATGCGCTCAGGATTTGATCTTTATTCAATCCCTTTACCGCGATGATAAAGGGGAACCCGTGTTTCGCCGTGTACCGCCCGTTCAAATCGGTAAATGTCGCCCGCTCGTCATCGGTCAGGGCGTCAAGACCCGCGGACGCCTGCTCTCCCGTTGACTCGGCAGTCAACCGTTTGGCCGCTGCCAGCTTGCCCGCCAAATCGGGGTGCGCCGTCAGAACGCCAAGGCGCTCGTCTTCCGGCGCGACACGAAAGACCCGTGCCAGCGCACTGTGTAACCCGACCGCCGTATCATGTGCCGGTCCCAACTCACCCAGCCATGCGCGCTCGGCAATCCATGCGGAATGCTCGAAAATTCCGCCATAGCGACCGACAAAATCCCGCTGGTCCATGGTCGAGGGACGCTCATAAACATGCGGAGGATGGTTCTCATGCCAATGCTCGGCAATCTCGATCCGTTTCGCAAACCAGACGTCACTGTGCGATTGCGCATATTCGATAAATCGGCGCAGCGCCTGCACCCGTCCCGGCCTGCCGATCAAACGGCAGTGCAGTCCAATCGACATCATCTTTGCCGCCCCCGCCTCTCCCTCGGCATAAAGCGCGTCAAAGCTGTCTTTCAGATAGGCATAAAACTGATCGCCGGAATTGAACCCCTGCGGCGTCGCAAACCGCATATCATTGGCGTCCAGTGTGTACGGGATCACCAGTTGCGGACCATGCCAGTACGGCAAATCATCGGCATAACTGTCGGAGACATAGGCAAACCCGCCCTCTTCCGCGACCAGATCGACCGTGTTCACCGAACAGCGTCCCGTATACCAACCGCGCGGACGCGCGCCCGTGACCTCGGTATGCAGACGGATTGCTTCGGACAGATCCGCGCGCTCATCCTCTGCGGCGGCATCCTTATATTCGATCCATTTCAGACCATGCGAGGCGATCTCCCAATCTGCGGATTGCATCGCCGCGACTTGCGCCGGGGATCGCGCCAGCGCGGTCGCAACGCCATAGACGGTAACAGGGACACCCGCTTCGGTGAACAGCCGGTGAAGCCGCCAAAATCCGGCGCGTGCGCCGTATTCATAGATCGACTCCATATTCCAGTGCCGTTGCCCCTCCCACGCCGCCGCGCCGACAATTTCGGACAGAAACGCCTCCGAAGCGCGGTCACCGTGCAAAACACAATTCTCGCCGCCCTCTTCGTAATTGAGCACGAACTGCACAGCGATCTTCGCCCCGCCCGGCCACTTCGGATCGGGGGGATTGGGTCCATAGCCCTGCATGTCGCGCGGATAGCGGTTCATCGCGGTTCCCCTTGGTTATTTCCCTCATAGGGGCAAAAATCAGGAATAACTTTCAAGAAAAACGCGAAAGACTTATTCGCCGTCAATACTTTTCTCACGACGGATGCTGAGCAATATGCAATCTAAATCAAAGGAGAACGCGCATGTCCGGTTACCTGACCACCCACGTCCTCGATACGGCGCGCGGCGTCCCCGCACAGGGCATCACGATCCTGCTCTATCGCGTTTCAGGAAACACCCACACCAAGATCGCCGAGGCGGTGACGAATGCCGATGGCCGGACAGACGCACCAATTCTGAACAAGGACGACTTCAAGACCGGAAATTACGAACTGGTCTTTCAGGCGGGGACATATCTGCGTACGGCAAAGCTCATCAATTCCGGCACGCCCTTTCTCGATGAAATTCCGATCCGCTTCGGAATGGACGACGCAGCAGCGCATTACCACGTTCCGCTGTTGCTCTCGCCTTTCGGGTATTCGACCTATCGCGGCAGCTGAGTGCCCGCATTGTCGAGCGCCGCTTTGCAATGCGCCGTCATAAAGTCAATCAGCAGGCGCACCTTCGGATCCTGCAACCGCTTGTGCTGATACAGGCAGGACAGTTGTATCGCCGTCGGAGGGTGCGCAACGGCGACCGGTATCAGCGCGCCGCTCGCCAGATGTTCGGACACCTCAAAGACCGGCTTATTGATAATGCCGCTGCCGTTCAGCGCCCAATCGGTCAGAACGTCGCCGTCATCGGATTCGAACGGCCCGCGCACATCGAATTTTTGCGGACCGTTTTCCGTAGACAGCGTCCATTGAAACTCCAGCGCCCCCGGAAACCGCAACAAGAGGCAATCGTGCTTGTCCGCGACCAGATCACGACCGGTTTCCGGCATCCCGCGCCTTTCAACATAGGCGGGCGCAGCGCACAGCAGGCGCGCGCATTCCGCGACGGTCCGCACCCGCAGGCTTGAATCTTCCAATGTGCCCAAAACAAATGCCACATCCAGCCCTTCGGCGGTCACATCAACCTTCCGATCCGACAGCCGCAGGCGCAGATCAACTTCGGGATACAGCGCCTTAAACGTCGGGATATGCGGCGCGATGACCCGTTTACCAATTCCCAGCGGGGCGGAGACGAACAATGATCCGCGGGGTTGGTTCGTCAGGTCAGCGACCGCAGACTCGGCGGCCTGAATCGCATCCAGTATCCCCAAAGCACCTGTATAAAACGCCTTGCCGTGTTCGGTCGGTTGCAGGCTGCGCGTTGTGCGGTTGAACAATCTGACGCCAAGATGCTTCTCAAGCTCGGACACACGGCTGGACGCCACGGCAGGCGAAACACGCTGGTCACGGGCGGCACTCGACATGCTGCCAAGTTCATAAACGCGCACGAAAACACGAAGGGTATCGACATAGGCCATGACATGACCCTGCCATTCGTTGGAAAATTTTGAAAGTCCTCGTGAATTTATCGGATTTTCGCGCGAGTAAATCCGGTTATGGTCTGCGGACACAAACGGAGGCTGCGCGATGCTCGACACGGCAATACTTGGAGAATGGCTCAGTTTCGGGGTCCGCTGGCTCCATGTCATCACAGCGATTGCGTGGATCGGATCGTCGTTTTATTTCATCGCGCTCGACCTCAGTCTAAAAAAAGCGCCCGATTTGCCACCGGGCGCACATGGCGAGGAATGGCAGGTCCACGGCGGCGGCTTTTACCATATCCGCAAGTTTCTGGTCGCCCCCGAGGCCATGCCCGAACATCTGACCTGGTTCAAATGGGAAAGCTATTCGACATGGCTCAGCGGCTTCGCCCTCATGTGCCTCGTCTATTACGGCGGAGCCGAGTTATACCTGATTGACCGCGAGGTCCTCGACATACCGGCATGGGTTGCCATCCTGATTTCGCTGGCATCGCTTGCCTTCGGCTGGGTCGCGTATGACCTGCTGTGCAAAAGCAAATTCGGCGAGGATAACCGGCGGCTGATGATCCTGCTTTACGTCATCCTCGTCATCATGGCGTGGGGCTATACACAGGTATTCACGGGCCGCGCAGCATTCTTACACCTCGGTGCATTCACCGCGACGATTATGACGGCAAATGTCTTTCTCATCATTATGCCGAACCAGCGGATTGTGGTGGCCGATTTGAAGGCGGGACGCACGCCGGACTCAAAGTACGGCAAGATCGCCAAGCAACGCTCTACCCACAACAACTACCTGACTTTGCCGGTCATATTCCTGATGCTGTCGAACCATAATCCGCTCGCCTTCGCGACCGAGTTCAACTGGATCATCGCCAGCCTCGTCTTTCTGATGGGCGTCACCATCCGCCATTACTTCAACACGATGCATGCGGGCGGCGGACACTTGCGCTGGACATGGGCGGCCACGACCGCACTGTTCTTTGCGATTGTGATGCTGTCTGCACTGGGCAGCACTGATCGTCCCGAACCAAACGAAGATGCCGCCATGAGCGCGGCAGAGGCCCGTTTCGCCAGCGCCGACGGCTTTGATCATGTCTATGAAACGGTCTTGGGCCGCTGTTCAATGTGCCACGCCAGCGAACCCGCGTGGGACGGGATGATCTGGCCTCCCAAGGGCGTCGTTCTGGAAACCGAACAGCAAATCGCCGCCCATGCCCGCGAAATCTATCTGCAATCGGGCCTCTCACATGCGATGCCGCCCGCAAACGTGTCGTACATGGAACCCGAGGAACGCGCCGCAATCGTGGCTTGGTACACCTCGGCGCGCAGCGACTAGGCGCGCCAAGGCGGCCCGGCCCAAAAGATCAGACAACATCCAGAACTTGCCGCAATGGCTCAAGGAATTTCGCATTGGGCGGCTCGGATAGCCGCATAATCCGTTTGCCGGACGCAGAACCCAACTCGCCCTCGGAGATAACATCGCCGCCGTCTTCAAGAACCAACGGCATCCCGGCAATCGCCTTGCCCGGAATCGTAATCACGCTGCCGATATCAAGCCGCGAAATATCAGCAACACTCATCTTCTCGGTGTGCAAAATCCCGATCGCGTCGAGTTCCATTTCCAGAACCGAGTCGCGCATGTGTTCGAACCAAGGGCCATTTGGCATCGAAATCGACTGCCCGCCCGAGGCGTTCGCCTTTGACAATGCGTCAATTGTGGTCAGCGGCACATGCAATTCCAGCAGCCCGCTACGTTCGCCCTGTCCTAGTTGAACCCGCGTGCGCACGCATAAAACCTCTGCCGTCTCGACCGTCAGTTCCATCGTGTTTTTGGCATGCTTGATGTCAGACAAGCGCCACGCCGCTACCGTTCCCGCGCCCATAACATCGTTGCAGGTGGCCGAGAACGTCCCGATGACGTTTTCCGCCAGCCGCTTACAGAACCGGTCATCCAATTCTGTTGATGGCCGCGGTGCAGGCTCGGCGGTGGCCTCCGGTTCTCCGCCCAACATCACGTCAATCGTGTGAAAGACGAGGTTGGGATCGAAACAGACCTTGGCCGAATTCAACGTCCCGTTCAGTTCAATGAACCCGACAGTGGCAGGCTCTGCCAATGCGTCAACAGCATCACGGTAAGGTTCGACACCGACAGATTCCAATGTCACTGCCGTCTTGACCTTATACAGCCCGGCAAGCGACACCCCCAGATCAAGACAAATCTGATCCAGCATCGCAGGTGAAAACGCCGAGCGGGCACGCGCAGGCTGCCCCTTCGCCGCTTTCTTTCCAAGCACTGTGTCTGACGCAGAGGTCATAAACTTCCTTTTCCCAACGCCGTTACTGAACGATCAGTTCGGCGTGGAGGGCCCCGGCAGTCTTGATGGATTTCAGGATGTCGATCATTCCGCGCGGACCAACGCCGAGCGCATTGAGGCCGTCAACCAGATCGGCAAGGGTCGCGGATTCCTGAACCAGCGCAAGCCGGCGTTCCCGCCCGTCATCGACACCCAATCCGGTGCGCGGAACAATAATCGGATCAGCGTCGGAAAAGGGATTAGGCACGGCAACCTGCGGCGTCTCCTCAACCCTCACGGTCAGGCCGCCCTGAGAAACAGCAACGCTGGACAGACGCACATCCGCCCCGAGGACAATCGTACCCGAGCGTTGATCAATCACCACCCGCGCCTTTTGCGCGGCTGACACGCTCAGATTTTCGATCCTCGCCAACAAATGTGCAGGCGACGACGCCCCCAGCGCGTCCATTGATACTTCAACCGTACCGGCATCCAGCATCTTCGCCGCGCCGGACGTCGTCGCTCCGTTGATGACTTTTTCAATCCGCATTGCGGTCGTAAAATCAGGATCACGCAGCGCAAGGCGAATGCTGCGCATATCTGCGAAGTTAAAATCAATCTCACGCTCGACGCGCGCCCCGCCCGGCATCGTGCCGCTGGTCGGAACACCTTGTGTCACTTCGGCGGCGTCGCCGCCCGCGGTGAAACCACCGGCGAGAATTGGACCCTGCGCGACGGCATAAACCGATCCGTCCGCTGCCTTTAGCGGTGTCATCACCAACGTCCCGCCCAACAGGCTTTTTGAATCACCGATTGCCGACACGACAACATCAATACGCGAACCGGCGCGGGCAAAGGCTGGCAGGTCGGCGGTAATCAATACCGCCGCCACATTCTTGGGCCGGAACTGCTCGCCGTTGACGTTCACGCCAAGTTGCTGAAGCAGAGTCACCAGCGCCTCTTCGGTATAGGGCGAATTCCGCAGCCCGTCGCCCGTGCCGTTCAGACCGACAACCAGACCGTATCCGACCAGATCGTTTCCGCGCACACCTTCGAACGCAACAATATCTTTAATCCGAACCTGCGTTTCGGCTGCGGCCATGGAAAAGGTCAGCGCAGCAACGATCACTGCCGTAAAGTACTTATGTAATTTGCGCATTGAAACTTTCACTATGAATTCAGAGCGCCGGCGCTTCGCCGGCTTATCTCAGGAAGTTCGTGAGCGAGAGACCGGCCAGCCGCGATGTGGTCAGATATGCCGCCTCCAGCTGAGACTCGAGCAACCGCATTTCTGTTGCAGCCTCTGCCTGATCACGACCGGTCAGATCGTTCATCGCAATCCCGAGGGTGGCGATCTCGCCCTGATACGAACTCTGTGCAATCGCGATGCGCTCTTCACGCACGCCAAGGCTGGCTTGCAGGCCCACGACACCCTCAATCGCAGATCCTGCCGTACTGTTGCCCGCACTCAGGAATGCGCGCTTGTCACCGATAGTGTCCTCGTCTCCCGACAACGCAATCAGCGCGAGGCTCTTGAGAGTATCGCGAACCGCTTGTTCATCGGCGCGCACCGCAGTCGATACACGCTCATCTTTGCTCAACTCAACAGCGGGCGCATCACCCGAGCCGCCCTGAAAGGCTGTCGTCGCAAAGCCGCCGGCAGGATCATCAAAATACGCATTAATCTGCGACAGCGCCGTCGCCGTATCCGGTGCTGCCGACACAACCGCCCGAAGCGCCGACATCATACTGTCCGCATCAATCAGCGGCGCTGTGCCGGAATCGCCGCCAAACATTTGGCGGCCCGCAAACTTTCCGTTGAACCGATGCACCGCATCCGAGAACCCGGACTCGCCCAGCGATGCCGCCAGTCCCAACGCTTCTGGGGCCATTTCACTCAGGCCGAGGATCGCCGCATTCTGCGCCTTGTCGATTTTCACGCGCACATCGTTAAAAGACGACTGAATCGTCTTTGCACGATTGCCCTCAAACCCCAAAACCCGCGAGCGGTCCTCCGCATAGGCGATAGACTCGGACAAGCGGTTGACCTTGGCGGTATCGCCACCGACTGCGCGACCGATATCGGAGGCACGGCCTGTGACGGCCTCGGTCCGTACCGAGTCCAACCGCTCGCGGATGGACGAGACGTTGTTTTGCAGCATCGTATGCGCACGAAGGGTTGGTGAGCCTATCGGTCCCATATCTTAAATCTCCAGCAGGCGTTGAACGAGACGATCGGCAACCTCAATGACCCGCGCATTCGCGGCATAGGCTTGTTCGATCAGAATGAGCTTTTGAACTTCACGGTCCAAGTCGACTCCGATGACGCCGGACTCGGCATCCTCCAGGCTTCGCAATCTGCCCTGCGACGTTGCGGCACGATCCTCCAGACCCTGCCCCCGCTGCTCAAACAGCGACCCCAGCATGGCCGCAAATCCCGAAGCCGAATCCGGTGCCGACAAAGAACCGGGCGCAGGCCGCGCGTTTGTCATTGCGTCCAGCATCGCGGTAACGCGCTGACTGGCACTCACCGAACCGGGTGCAGACGCATCCAGACCGTCGCGAATACGCCAGACTTCGCCGCCTTGTCCCGGATCAACGCGCTCGTTGACCGAAAGACGTCCCGCAAGACCCTGCACCGCACTCGTATCAAGCGCCGTGCCGCCATCGGTAAACATCCCTCTGCCATCCGCACCCGAGATCCCGCTGGCCTCAAACCGGCCCACAACATCTGCGGCGAGCGCATCAACCTCAACCTGCGCGGCGACCGCAATACCGTCGCGAACCTCAAACAGTCCGGCAATTTTACCGCCCGTCAGGGCTTGTGTCCCTTCGCCGGGGGCGAGTTGCGTGCCGTTCACCTCCAGCCCCGACAGCGGTCCGACACCATTCCGGAAATCCATTTCAGACGTGATGATCGGAGATCGCGTAAACGACAACTCCTGCGCCTTTCCGTCCAGCATCGTCACGCCGGTATCAGTCAGAATAGCAAGCTGGCCGTGGTCGCGTTTCATCGTTCGGATCGGGATATGCTGCGCGATAATATCAATCTGGTCATCACGCGCCTGCTCGAACGAGGCCGCGCTGCGATTGCCAACCTGCGCATAGCTGATCTCGCCGTTCAGTTTCTCGATTTGCTTCAGCGCCGCGTTTACATCCGACACGGCGGACGAAATCTCGGCATCGGCATCGACGCGGAAAGTCGAAAGCGCATCGCTCACATTGTTAAAGCCCGTCGCAACATCACCCGCCGCCGCGACCGCCCGTTCCTGAAGCGCGGACGACTCCGGTGCCTCGGATACAGAGCGCAGATTGTTTTCTAACGCTGACAGACGATTGAACAGCGACGATGATCCGTTAAACAGATCAGCAACGCTTCGGGCGGCTTCGGCCTGCGCTGTGTCAGCGCCCGCCTGTGCTTCTGCACCCCGCCGCCCGGCGGTGAGTTGGGGATCGGTTGTCCGCTCGGTCGGTCCGACCATCACACCTCCGCCGCGACCATGAACGACCTGATGGCTCGTCAACACGCGCTGTGTTGCATACCCTTCGGTCGAGGCATTCGCGATATTGTTGGACGCAACTTCGGCCCGCCGCGTTGCCGCGGACATGCCAGAGACTGCGTTCGATAGTGCGCCACCGATGCTCATGGATCGCTCCCCGTTAAGTTAAAATTACCGCTTCAGGTTTGTCGTTTCCTGAAGCATCTCATCGACCGTCTGAACCACCTTCGCGTTCGACGAATACGCACGCTGGGTCTCGATCAGTTGCGTCAGTTCTTCGGTGATGTCCGTCGTGCTTTCTTCAAGCGTATATCCCGTCAGCGTACCGGTCGGCCCGGACCCGGAATCCCAGAAATAGAAAGGACCGCTGCTGTTCGAAATCTGATAAGTCTGTCCATCCTGAGGAACCAATCCTTCGGGGTTTGAAACATCCGCCACAGGGATCTGGAACAATGCACGGCGATAGCCCGTATCGTAAATCCCCTCAAGGATACCGCCATCCGTCATTTCGACCCGCTCAATAAAGCCGAGGCTCGATCCGTTTTTAGTCAGACTGACGGGCGCGAAGGCGCTGGCATATTGTGTCAGGTTACCGGACGTTCCGGGCGCGCCGATGCCAATTTCAATCGGACCCGCCGCGCCGCTCACCGTGATCGTTCCGTTCGCCGCATCATAGACGCCGGTGGTCGCCGACACAGTTGAGATGCCGCCCGCATTCGGATTGACCGAGTCAAACGTCAGCTGCAAATCACCAACAACGCTGCCATTGCTCGAATCCGTCAGGGTCATACCCCAACTGTTCAGCGCCGGATCAACAGACGTATATTGAATATCCAGAGAATTGCTGTTGCCGAGCGCATCAAAATACTCGAGCGTCATGTTAAAGTTCTCGCCCGCCACCGCATTATGGGGCAGGTTGACCGCCATCTCCGCCTCGGTCGTCGGGTTTGGTGCAAAATCAAAACCGTTCAGACGCACAGGTTCCAGATCCGCACCGCTCTCGCGGCTGACCGCACC